>CAZKOK010000102.1:0-9938 GCA_964554355.1 uncultured Spirochaetia bacterium
AAACGTTGCGCCGCTTTTGCCGTTGCGTCCGTCGCGTGAGGTCTTTATCGGTGGCAGTGTCATTATAACAAAATTAGTCTGCGCACAAGCTTGATTTACAATTATAATAATATTATGATCAGGCACAATGTTTTTAAATACTGAAAAAATCATGCTTTTTTCATTTTTTATAATACTGATTCTGCTTGGGACAGGACTGCTGCTTCTGCCCGGTATGTGGGGCGGTGAGGGCCGCGTTTCCGTTATTGATGCGCTTTTTACGTCCACTTCTGCTGTCTGCGTAACCGGCTTGATTACTCTTGATACTGCACAGTTTACGTTTGCGGGCAAGATTGTAATAATGCTGCTGATTCAGTTCGGCGGGCTTGGTATTATTTCGTTTTCCACTGTTTATCTCACTTTTCCAAACAGGAAAAGGTCTTTTCACAGCGTAAATATAATCAGGAAATACTATCTGGACTCGGTAGGGCATGATGTAGTTGTTATAATCAGGAATATTGTTTTTTTTACCTTGTTTTTTGAACTGGCTGGAGCTTTGGTACTCTATTTTTCATTGGGAAGTGATTTTTTTACGGCTCTATTCCATTCTATTTCTGCTTTCTGTAATGCAGGATTTTCACTTTTTTCTGATAACCTGGAGGGTTACGGCAATAACAGCGCGGTGCTTGTGACAATTATGGTTCTTGTTATTTTCGGGGGAATCGGTTTTGTTGTAATAAATGATATTATAAAATTTGTATTTAAAAAGAAGCATCTTTCAATTTATTCAAAAATCATGCTTATAACAACATTGTCTCTTATATTTTTCGGTGCCTTGGGGTTTTTCTTTTTTGAATGCAATAATGCCTTTTCAGGCTTTTCTCCCGGTAAAAAAATTCTTAATTCAATTTTTCAATCTGTAACACCGAGGACAGCAGGGTTTAATACTGTTCCTCAGGAAATCCTTCAGAAAGAGTCGCAGTTTCTGACTCTTCCTCTTATGTTTATCGGAGGCGGTTCCGGATCAATTGCCGGCGGTATTAAGGTTTCGACATTTGCGATAATAATTATTGCTCTTTTCAGGGCGAAAAGCCGCAGAAACAAAATCCGGATCGGGAACAGAAATATTCCTGTAAAAACCATGATGGACGCTTTTATACTTGCCGGTAAAGCTATTCTTTTATTATCTGTTTCCATAATTCTGCTTCTAATTGCCGAAGGTAACAACTTTAAAAGTATTTCCATAATATTTGAGTGTTTTTCTGCATTTGGAACGGTCGGGCTTTCACATGGCTTAACCCCGCTTTTGGGCAGTTTTGGTAAAGCAGTTCTGATTTTAACAATGTTTTCAGGCAGGGTCGGTATTATATCAATGGCGCTGTTCAATGAACGCAATTTTAAAGATGTGCAGGTTCAATACCCGGAAGAGGAGGTTTTATTAGGATAATGAAACAGTTTGTTATAATAGGAATGAGCAGATTCGGTCAGAGAATGCTTGATGAATTGTCTCAGGTTGAATGCGAAATACTGATAATCGACAAGGATCCTGAAATAATTGAAAAATCAAAAGACAAAGCTACAAATGCAGTAATTGCCAATGTAATAAATGAAGATACAATCAGAAAACTTGTACCGTCGACAATTGATGCTGCAATAATCGATCTTGGCGAAAGGCTTGAGGCTTCTGTGCTGGTTACCAATTACCTGAAAAAACTCGGTATACGTGAGATAATTGCAAAAGCTGAAACTGACGAACATGCAGAAATCCTGAAAATTGTCGGTGCATCGCAGATCATCTTTCCAAACAAGGAAGCGGCCATAAGGATCGTTCCCGGACTTGTCTCTTCAGTCCTTTTCAACTACCTGCCGATAAGCAACGGTCTTGTCATTGCCGAAGTCAAAGTTCCGGAAAAATTCACCGGGATGAGTCTTATCGAAGCTGATTTACGAAGAAGATACGGTCTTAATGTAATTGCCATCAGGGAAGAAATAGGAGACTACCATTTTTTTGATCCTGAGTATAAATTGTCTGGAAATGATGTATTTCTTGTTGCCGGAAGCGAGGATAGAATAGCTGCTTTCAGCGGCAAGAAAATAGCTGCCAGGAAAAAGAGTATCGGACAGATTTTTAAAAACTTTTTCAGACGATCAGGCTGATCAGAAATATTTTTTTCAGTCCGTTTCTTTTTTTTAAATCACTCGTATATAATTAAATATACACGGGGGATTTTTATGAAATATCTGATAATTATATTATTTTCTTTTTTGCTTGCCTGTGCCGCAGGAAACGGATTTATTGCAAGCCGGGAACCTGAGGCTGCAATATCGGATGATACTGTAATGGCTAAAGCTGCTGAACCTTCAGTAAGCGGCGCTGCAGATTCAGGCGCAGCTCCTGCAATGCCTTCGGCAATGGATGAGTATGATATGGAATATGCCGCGGAGGAAATGGCTGCAGATGCTGATTTTGCTGCACCGAAAAGTGAGGCAAAAATGGCCGCTGCAAAAGAAGGGGCCGAAGCGGCCAGCAATGCTCAAGAACGCCAGCCGGCAATACCGGAGGCTGTTTATCTGTCAGCGGATGATTCGAATTCACAGGCCTCTCCTGTTATTGTCCGCAGAATGATTTATGACGGACGCTGGGTCCAGCCCCAGATAGTACGTACATATGAATTCTTAAATTATTACGATTTCAGCTATCCTGATGCCAAAAAGGGAGATATAGGTATTTTTCCGGAAATGAAAAAACTGGAAGAAGGAAAGTATTCGCTGCAGGTCGGTCTGCGGGGATGGGAAATGGACTTGTCTGAACGTCAGCCCGTGCACTTCATCATACTGCTTGATCGTTCAGGGTCTATGGCCGGGGAGTCTTCGGAATTATCTGTGGCGTTTTTAAGAAAACTTGCAGGAATGCTCAGTCCGGATGACAGAATGTCTCTGGTTACGGTCTCAAGGGAAGCAGGAACGATTTTTGAATACAGCATGGCTGCCGATGCATTAAAAAAGATTGATGCGCTTTTAGAGATAAAATCAGGAGTCGGTGATATCACCAATCTGGAAAAAGGAATAACCAGAGCATATGGTATTGCCGACAGAAATAAAAATAAAATCGATTCAAGCAGGGTCCTCATTTTAAGTGACGGCGGGGCCAATGCCGGGGATTATTCAAAAGAAATTATTGCAAAATACGCCGAAGACGGAGATAAAAAAGGCATTTATCTTGCCGGTGTCGGATTCGGGCAGGGAATGAATGACAGCCTGATGAATGCGTTTACCGATAAGGGCAGAGGAGCATACAT
The DNA here is from genome assembly GCA_964554355.1 of uncultured Spirochaetia bacterium. Taxonomy (GTDB): domain Bacteria; phylum Spirochaetota; class Spirochaetia; order CAZKOK01; family CAZKOK01; genus CAZKOK01. Next base: position 3,279 of record CAZKOK010000102.1, read on the forward strand.
TTTTATTGATTCCGAAAATGAAATTGAAAAAATGCTTAATGGAGAAAGATTTTTGCAGCTCTTTGAACTTCAGATAAAGGATATCAGGTTGAAAATGCAGATGCCCGAAAACTGGGAAATGGGTGTATTCCATGGCGAACAGATTTCAACTGTCAAAAGCGAGGTAATCCCCCAGTATCTGAGTCCCGATGATCAGATGATTTACCATATGGAAATCCTGTATAAAGGGGACGGAGAGCCTGATGGAGAAAGTATTTTTGAATTTGAAGCTGAATTTACTCCAATCGGGGGAAAGCCCGGCGTAAAGATAATACAGGTCCCTTTGGCTGATATGCTTGCACGAAACAGCCTTATGCGCGGCTTTATTACAAAAGGCGATGCGCTGGTTGAATTTGCCGAGATGCTTAAAAAGATCGGATGGCCACTTGATGCAAACAGGGAATCAAACCTGTCGCTGTTTGCCGATGTGAAGGAAAAAGTCGGACAGGCAGCCGAAATACTCAATGACCCGGATATTGATGAGATAATGGATCTTCTTGATGTATATGAATTTACTGTTAATTATGGTGAAAATCTGTCGGAAAAGGCGGATAAGGATACCGACCTGCCAGCCATGGCAATGGGCTTAAGTCCGAACAGTATAATAAGTTACAGTTTTGAGGGAGAACGCGAGGATCTTTCTCTTAAGGTCCTTAACCGTCTGCTTAATTCAAGACAGCTCGTTCCGCAGCAGGGATATAAATTTGTTTGTCTTTCTTCAGGTGTTGTAGGAAATCCGGCCCCAGCGGGCTCAGGACAGATCAGCGATAAGGGTTATGCTGATCCGACTCCTCCGTATTCGGGAAATGTGTATACCGGTGAATCTGCGGGAAGTGTATTTGATCTTAATAAACTCGTTTTCAAACTGAAGGCCCCTGCAAATGCCAGGAGTTTTTCATTTGATTTCAATTTCTTTTCTGCGGAATACCCGGATTATATCAACCAGAATTTTAATGATTCTTTCTTTGCAGTGATAAAAGCCGAATCAACCAACGGAGGAAAACCGACAAATATCGCATTTGATTCAAATAACAATTCCATCGAAGTGGATAATAATTACTTTGAAAATGAATTTCATCCTGTTTCAAATGCAGGCACCGGTTTTGATTATCATGGGTCGACGGGCTGGCTCAGGACAAGCTGGCCGATTCTTCCCGGAGAGGAGTTTACAATTGAATTCTCGGTCCATGATGAAGGAGATGCAATTTTCGATTCAATGGTTGTTCTTGATAATTTCAAGTGGCATGACTATGAAGCTTCAGGAACAACGGACCCGCTTAATTAAGCGATTTAATAGCCGCTGTCGGGTTGAATTTTTCTGGAAAGTTTATATAATGTCGGTATCTAATTTCGGAGGATAGCGATGGCTTATTCAATAAACGATGAGTGTACAAACTGCGGTGCATGCGAACCAGAATGTCCGGTTGAAGCAATTTCTGAAAAAGATGGGATTCGCTGGATAGATCCTGATACATGTACAAGCTGCGGTGCCTGTGCAGAAGTATGTCCTGTGGAAGCGATTATCGCTGACTGATAACTTCAGAACATGATACTGTTTTTAAAAAAACCGTCAGATATCTGACGGTTTTTTTAAATTGTCTTAAATGCGGATATCTGCCTTGCCATCGTTTCGGTTGATTCACTCATTTTTGCCGTAATCTGGTTAACAAGTTCTGCGGTGCGGCCGATTTCCCCGATTCCGCTGTTTATTTCGCTTATGGCGCTTACTAATTCTGTCGAACCCTGATTTATTCTGTTTATTTCATTATTGATTGTCTCAGTCTCTTTCTCCATTTCATCTGCTTCATTTCTTGTTGCCTGTGAGTAATTCTGCAGCGAAGTCATTGCTTCAAGGATCTGGCTGCCTCCTTCCTGAAGTTCAGCCATACTGAAGGTGATTTCGGCGAAGGCGTTTGTCACAATCCTGATCTGGGAATAAACATCACTGAAACTCTGTTTGGATTCAGTACTGGCCTGAAAAGCATTCTCGATCCTCAGAATTACATCCTTAAGAACGCTGTTTATATCTTTTGACTGTTTGCGCGTTGACTCCGCAAGCGCTCTTATTTCATCTGCAACCACTGCGAATCCCTTGCCTGCTTCTCCTGCGTGGGCAGCTTCAATTGCCGCATTCATTGCCAGAAGGTTCGTCTGCGAGGCTATTGAAGATATGATTTCAGTCATTTTCTTGATTGAATCGACACTTTCCCTGATTGATTCAACTGCCTTACAGGCGGATTCAAGAGTCTGATTTCCTTTCTGGCTTTTTTCAACAAGCTGATCTGCAGACTCTTTCTGTTTTCCGGCAATGGATGCTACATTATTTACGCTGATTATCATTTCAGTGATTGCAGCCGATGATTCTTCAACCATGCTGGCCTGTGATTCAATTTTGGCATCAAGATCAGATATCACCGTATTCACCTTGTTTATGCTTTTTACAGTCTGGCTGATGGATTCATCCAGAAGGGTTATGGTATTACTGATATTATTCAGGTTTGCGGATATTTCGCTAACCGAACTGGAAGTCTGTTCACTGCCTGCGGCAAGATCGTCCTTTACGTTTGAATTTTCATTTGCGACTGTTTTCAGGGTTTTTATCTTATCATGAAGTGATGATATAAAATCGTTGAAATTGGATGCCAGCAGTCCGAACTCATCCATATTTTTAACATGTATTTTCTGAGTTAAATCACCTTCGCCCCTTGAAATCTGTCTGACCCTGTCGGTCAGGCGCGTGACAGGTCTGAAAACCTGCACAAAGAAGAAGAAAAGCTGACTTACAGCAAGAAGAATAATTATGATGGCTGTAATAATGAGTATGGTTGAAGTCTGGTCAATATCACTTATAAGCCTGGTGGTTTCGGATTGAAAATACATAAGGGTTGAATTTGAAATCAGATTTATTGTCAGGATCATCTGATTGAATTTTTCATTTATTTCGCCGCTGTAAATTTCCTCTTCGGCAGTTTTGAATTTCCCGTCGCTTATATTATTGAAATAAATATTAAGTTTGGCATTCCATTCAGCCCAGTGATCTATAAATGTCTGAATTGTTGCTGCATTATTTGCATTGAATTCCTGAAAAAGATCAGCAATTTCCTCAATTCTGGTTTTGGCCGTCAGACTCTGTATTTTAATCTGCATTTCATTTTCAGTGCTCTTTACCGCATTATTTTCACGGATAAAATAGATGTAATTTGCTGCTGCCTGCATGGTCTTGTAAGAAGCATCCCTGCTTTCACTCATTTTTATAAGCATATTGTACTGGTTGCCGTATATATCCTCAATTTGTCCCTGATATCTGGAAAAGGTAAACAGTGAATAAACAATCAGGAATGTAATTGCAGAAATAAAGCCGCTGAATATAATAAGAAGCTTTGTTCTTACTTTAATACTGCGCATGCAGTTCTCCTTAGTGACGATATATTAATTCTATTTATTTTAGCATGAATTTCAAATAAATACAGATATATTGGAAATACGGTATGGAAATCTTATTGTTTTTTTTCAGACCGGCAGCCTTGCCATTTCCGGTTTTTTATTTCCATGAAGTATTCTTTATCCATTTTCAGATTAAATGAAGAATGGAGTTTTTCAGCGGAACGGGTAATTTCAGAATCCGGTTCATTGCTCTTCAGATAATTTATTCCGTGTCCGGACATAAGGAAATTTTCAACAAGCAATTTTGAAGCCAGAAATCTTTCATATTTGCTGACTTTAAATATCAGGGGCCTGGGAACAAGTCCGATAACTTCCCAGGTTATCTGCTCGGTCTGACAATAACGGCCGGTGTCCTTGTCCTGAACAGAAATCCTGACAGGAAGATTATCAATGATCTGTTCAATATTGTTATTCAGATACTCAAGATTGAAAATACCGGTCGCACAGTTAAAAAGCACAGCGGAGCCTTCACGGGAAGCTTTCTCAACAAGTTTGCGCGGAATTGCCGCACCGATGTCGGCGCAGGTCAGACCCGATGCTTTATCATAGATCAGAACGCCTCCCTTAACATCAATCGGTGTTTTTACGGAAAACTCGAAAGCGGCATCGGCTTGCCTTAATACCATAACCGCGTTTTCTTTCAGATTCAATGTGCTTCCAAGATTGTCTGAATTGGTCAGGCAGGCAATTTTGATATTCTCCGAATTCATCTGCCTGTATATCTTTTTCAGGCAGTTGAAGTTTTCTCCATGCCCTCCAGGCATCGGCAGGGGAACGTCTTTGCCGTCTCTTGAGTAGATAAACGGCTGATAAATACCATTAAGAGCGGATATGTCAAGGGCCGCCAACTGCGGCTGAACGCCGGTTTTTACGGGTAACGGAGAAAAACTGCAGCAATCAATAAGATCTTCAAGGATCGGGCTTTTATTCAGGGTTTTCTGAAATTTGTCAACTTCCGCATTATTCCCGCCTGAGGTCATCTGAAAAACCTGCAGGCCCTTTGCAGGAAATGAAGAGAATATTTTGCAGTATTCCCTTGCGCAAAGCAGGAGATTCCGTAATTTGAGTTCTATGTAAGTATAGCCGGGACTGCTGTCAGGGTTAAGGTAGGCCGGAGTCTGGGACTTGGGTTTACCCCTGACTTTCCCGGCCGTTCTGTTAAACACTCTTTCAAGATTCCGGAATAATTCAGGATGAAATGAACAGTTCTTTTTTCTGTCAGCATAACTGCTTGCCGATCCCCCGTTAAGAATGCCGTATGCTGTATGCGGAAGAAGTCTCAGTCCCAGCAGGGAAAGGCCTCTGCTGTCAAAAACGGCAGAGTTTCCTTCTTTTTCTGCATAATCATATATTTCTATCTTTTTATCGATATCTTTCAGTAATTGGGCGGTTTCATCCCAGGAACAGGATAAATTTTCCACTGACCCTGTAATGTTCCTGTCATTATCCGGGGGGAACCCGGCAAAATCAATTTCTGTGGAAATGGTTTTCTGATTTTTAATTAATTCAATAATACTTTGGAACCTGTCAGCCGAGATGCCGTGTTCCTCAAGGAGCTGTTTCAGTCCTTCATTCATCCCTTGTCCTGGACCAGCCAGTGTGCCGCATTGGCTGCACCGTATATGGAAGTTGAATAATCCCGTATAATATATACCGGAATATCATTAAGAAGATCCCGGATTCCCGGGATGATATTATAACAGAATATATTCATGAAATAACTGTTCTCCACATACAAGGGTTCATCCTTGCTTACAATCCCCCCTGCAAGGTAAAGGCCGGCTTTCGGTATTACCGCAGCGGCAAGAGAGCTTGCGAATCTTGCATAGTTTGATATAAAAAACCTGAGAACAGTTTTGCACCTTTCGTCGGAGCAGGAGTTCTGACTCAGCATCCTCGGTTTCCTGTTGTCCGGTGCCTTGTCTATTTCCCCGATAATTCCCGACATGTCCATTTCTTTCTTGTCTCTGAAAAAATTGAAGATATTTACAATACCTTGTCCGCTTACGATTTTTTCTATATCCGGATGTTCGCCGTATTTTTCAAAAAGATACTGCTCAAGAAGATATGTGTCGGGATCATGGGCTGCATAATCGCCGTGTCCGCCTTCTGAAGGAAAAACAATCGGTCTTCCGTTTTCTTCAGTTATAAACCCGACTCCAAGACCTGTCCCTGCTCCGAGAATTGCTCTGGTAGTGCCGGAAGGTTCTGCGAAACTGCCGTCCGGTCTTGCCAGCCTTGTTATCTGCTTCGGATCATCAGGATTAAGCAGCGGAAGGCCGTAGCTGAGTGCGGTAAAATCGTTTATGACTTTGCAGTGTATTTCCGCTTTTTCGAGTATTTCATTACCATCAATTATCCAGTCTGCATTTGTCAGACGGCATACATTGCCTGTTACTGGGCCGGCCCCGGAAACACAGCATTTATCCGGTCTCTGTCCCGGAAATTTCGTTTCAAACTCGCGAAGGGTAACTGTAAATGGTTCTATAAATGATTTTACTTCCTGTGTACTGAAAACCGATTCCATCAGAATCGTAAACTTGCCGTTTTTTTCACTTACCATGGCCAGATTTGTATTTGTCCCGCCTATGTCTCCGGCCAGTATGAGTGTGCTGTAATTAGTATTTGTGCTGAACCATTTTGTTTCCATGTTGATCCTCTTTCCGTAATATTGAACATTTAAGCTGTTCACTTAATTTATAATATTAGTGATATAAAATTTCAACCGGAGAAAAAATGAACACAAAAAAGACAGAGTTCACAAAGAGTGTGAATCAGCATAAATCAGATATTTAAACTCTGTGTACTTTGTATTCTCTGTGATCTCTATATCAAATATCAATTCATATATTGGAACCGGTTTCCTAATATGATACCATACCGGCATGAAGTACCTTTTCATTGATTTTGACGGTGTAATCTGTGATTCTGTAAACGAAGCATATATAAGTTCCTGGCATGCCTGTTACGGTGACAGTAAAAACAGTGCTGATATTGCCGCAAAGCATCTTTTCTGCAGATACAGACCGTTTATTAAGACAGGTTCTGATTTTATGATACTCCAGGACTGTGCAGAAAAAAATGTCATTCTGAACAGCCAGGAAGAATATAACAGAATATATTCCCGATATTCTGAAAAAGACCATCAGGAAAATTTTAAAAGGTTTTATAAATCAC
>CAZKOK010000103.1:0-8502 GCA_964554355.1 uncultured Spirochaetia bacterium
TTTCTTCATGAATGGATATTAAAACGATTTGTCTGACTCTGCAAGTTTTAATTAATTGGTAATGTCCAAAAAAAAGGCTGCCCTCCCGGCAGCCTTTCCTTCCTTTACAACTTTTTACAGATATATATTACGTCAGAAAGAAAATAACTAAAAACTGACCCTTTTGCTCGGATCGCCGAGGGTTTTGTTAAGCTTGACGGCGGTCCGTACGATTTCCGTAAAAAGCTTTTCATGAATGTCGTCCGTGCTGTTTATCTTTATATGGCGCTTTTCCTTTCCGTTACCGGAAAAAACGCCGTATTTGCCGGAGAGCTCTTCCCCGCGCCAGAATTCCAGCCGGACCTGATTTTTTAATGTTTTTATACTGCAGCATGGACCGCCCGATTCGTACGCAGGTACGGAATTAAGCAGTTTCTCCTTTATATCGCCTGCTGCGCTGGTAATAATTTTCCGCAATTTTGAAATAGCCAGAGACTGCCAGTCCTCAAGTGTTGCCAGAAAATGGTCAACAGAACCGGGTTCATTTCTCATATCAACTCCTTTGCTGTCAAACCGCGACGCAACGGCGCAAATACTACAATAAAACCCATCCAGTTGCAATATCCTAAGATGCGGATGTTCATGATACAACAGAATCCGGAATTTTACCAGATTCCAACCATGCATGCTATAACGAAAGTTATAATTTTTATCTGAATTTTTAGTCCATAAATGTTAACCAGTATTTGTGTAGCAGGAAGCTGTTTATGATTATTTCATTTACCAGACAAGTAAATCCGGGTCTGTCCCCGTTTTTATCAAAAAAAAGCCCGGGACTGTCCGGGCCTTTCTGTTGAAAACTGTTTATTCAGTTTTCATCATAAGTTATGGTCAGTATCGGATGGTTTTCCTCAGCCGGATCTGCATTCATAGCCAGACAGGCATCTTCTGCAATTGATTCATCAATTGCCTTAAGAATCAGGCCGTTATTCGCTGCCGGATCATTTAGCCACAGCGTTACCATGGATACATCCAGATTCCAGGAAACCCATCCCAATACAGATATGGTTACAGCATCTCCTGACTGTGATGTATCAAAATCTCCGCCTTCCGAATCCCAGGGAGTAACAGCATCTCTTAAATGCCAGTATGTTTCGGCAGGCACCCAGGAACTGGTGACAGAATAAGGAACAACTGTCGGACTTGCTGCCCCATCCAGATCGATAACAAGCATTGACAGCACGGCAGAGGAAACCCGGATATTGTCGGGAAGATCTGCGGGAATGTCGAATTTTATCAGGATACGATCAATGTCATCAAAAGGAGAATAAAAGCCGACCCATTGGGAAAGACCTACCGGAGAAACGAAATACTGTGAATCGATTCCGGCATCAGCCGATCCGGAATATGAAGCATCCGGCGAAACACCGTTCTGCAAAGTGATTGTTACCGGTTCCTTGTTTGTTCAGGAAAATAAAATCAACAATAAAAAAAATATGCAGATAATTCTCTTTTTCATAAACTTACCCCTTTTTCCATGCTGTCATGATATCATATCTGCCGGAAAATACAATTATTTCCCAGACACGAAAGCGCGGGAAAAATTCCCACAGCGCCTGACTTACCGAAATCCGCATCCCTAATAACTCCGGTCGTCCGGGTGAGAAACTGATATTTGCAAAAAAAGAGTGTCCGGGGCCCCGGCAGATTTCTGCACATTTCTATTCTGCTTCATCTGCACTTTGTAATCATAATCCTTCAAAAATAAACAGAACAGACGGGAAATATAAATATCCTTTGTTTCCGCAGCTGGTATTTACACACTGAACATGGCGAAAGCGCTTATCCCCCAGAAAAGTGAGGAAAGCAGAAATAAAAGCCCGAAAATATAGACAAGAATTCTCCATCTTAACAAGATAATCAAACCGACATGAATTATAAAAACAGTATAATACACAACCGTAAAGGCTGTCGGAGGATCTGATAAAAAATTTTCCGTAACCCCGAACAGATAACTGAGAGATCCGGGCAATGCAAATAAAAATACAATATGGCAGACCTGAAAATGTTCCAGGTAATTCCCCCATTCATCATAGACAACATATACCATCAGGTATGAAAGCTGAAGGGCAATAAACCAGATTACCGCAAGGGAAAAAAGGATTTCCCTGCCGCCGGTCCTGCTTACAAAAAACCTGATGGTCTTTTGTAAATATGGATCATTCTGATCCGGCATCCGTATTCCTTTTCCCGTTCATCCAGGGGCATTCATCCTTTATACTGCAGTTTCTGCATCCCGCCAGTTTTGATACAAGCGGTATGACAAGAAACCCGTCAAGCGAAAACAGGATGGTCAGCACCAGCGTTGCAGTACTGTAGCGGGTAACAAGCAGGTAAACGCCGGTAAGGAACGGCACAAACCAGTTCGGAAACATGATTATTATGTTTCTTTTGAATGTCCTGCTGAACGGCCGGCCTTCTTTCCTTTTGAAAAGCTTTGCCGAAATAATCCCGTAGCCGCAGGGGCAGGCCAGGGTATTGTAAAAATGGCAGCCGGGACAGATCCTTGCCCAGAACAGTACTATACTCAGCACAAGATATGCCGCGAAAATAACTGCCGCGACAGCCGAAAGCCTGGCTAAAAGCATTGTTCCAAGTACAAACAGAAGCAGCGTCGGTATATTGTCAAGAAGCACCAGCCTTAAGGGTATCCTTTCCGGCCTGCTGCCTTTATTTTCTGGATTCTTTTTCATTTTTTCCCCTTGCCAGCTGCCGGAAATTTCAGCTGCCGGACCGCTGTCCATTTTACCAGTCTGCAGAAGTAATGCAATAGTGAATTCTGCAAAAATTGATAATCAGGGCAGTCAGTCTTTCAGCCTGAAAGAAGCCGAAACACTCGCCCGCACCGGGATCTGGCCCAGTGCCACGGTTTCGCCCTCGCCTGAGTAGGTGTCCTGTGCAGAAAACATTGCATTCTGGGTCTGCGGCTGGTAATAGTAATAGGATGATGAATATCCTTCGTTTATTGCCAGGGGTTCACCGATTTCCTCGCCCAGCACCGCCGCCATTTCGGCTGCTTTCTTTTGTGCCGCCTCCACGGCCATTTCCCTGGCCTGGATCCGGTATTTCTGAAGTTCACTGGTCTTGAATTCAACTCCATACAGCTGGTTTATGCCCGATTCGATCAGGTCCGAAATAAACTTGTCTATAATATCCGCATTATACAGCGTTGCAACTATATTGTTGTTCACATTGTAGTAGTCAATTTTGTCGTCCGAATATCTGTAGCTGATATTGATGTTAAGCCTTCCGGTCTGGATATCCTTATCTTCTATGCCGCTTTCCTTAAGGACCGCCTTTGCCTTCTTCATAACAGCGTTGTTTTCGGCAGTTGCTTTCTCCAGGTCCATGTTCCTCGTATTCACACCGAAACTGATATCGATCTTGTCCGGCTTAATATAAACAACCGCTTCGCCGTTTACCGAAATCTGCCGGGGCTGTTCGTTTTTCGCTGCACACCCCGAAAGAATTACTGCAGCAAATACAGCCAGTACCGCTGCCATCTTTATTTTCCGCATATTCAATTATCCCTCCTTTTTATTAATCAGGTTTATTGATATACGCTTAATTATAGCATCCGCAATGCCGGATATAAAAGTCTGAAGTGATATATTAAGAAATCTGAACCACGAAGATGGTACGAATGGGTTCACGAATAACACGAATGAAGAATTCGGATCAGGAGTTCACGGGAGTCCGGCCGGTTTTCTTAAGCCGAAACCCCCGCAGCGCCGCTTTTATCGTTGCGATCATCGCGTGAGACATTATTCCCTGCGGCTTTACCTGATATTTATTCCGGGTCGGGTTTACCGTCGCCGTCTTCGTCGCGGATAATCCGGACTTTGACGTTTGTTAAAAGCGCGGCCATGGCGCCTATTGCGGCAAGGACAGGGGCCATTAATGCAAGGGCTCCGCCGACGGCAACACCTGCTGTCAGGGGCAATTCAAAAAGAACTTCGCCGTTTTCTTTTAAAAGGATCAGCTTCCTGATATTTCCCTGTTTGATAAGCTCCTTGATTTTTCCCAAAAGCTCTGAGCCTTTTACCTGAATTTCTTCTGTCCATGGTTTCTTATCTTCCGACATACAAATCCTCTTTATAAATGTTTTGTTATATAAATATACTAGCCAATTTACATTTTGTCCTTAAAAATCTATGATTTCCAGTAATTCTGATTTTAGTGAGAATCTAAATTATTGTGGACGTAAAGAAGGCATAAAATCAGGATTTTATGCCACACTTTACTTATTTCGTTAAGTCATGGGGCAATTCCTGTTTGATTTTTCGGTTTGAAAAATCAAATTTAGAATTGCTGTATGATTTCAGGAAATTATGGCGCTGGAACTGGAAAATGTCAGGTATTCATATCCTCATTATGTCAAAACCGGGGAAGATCCCTTTATTCTGGAAACAGGGAACCTGAGTTTTCCCAAAAACTGTATAACAATGGTCCTGGGCAGGCCCGCATCAGGCAAAACGACGCTTTCAAGGGTCCTGGAAGGGACCGCGCCCCATCTTTTCGGCGGTGATTTTTCGGGCGCGGTAAGCATTTCCGGCAAAGCGCTGAATGAACTTAATCCGGGTGAAAGGCTTGATTATCTGTATACGGCCCGGCAGAACGCCGAAGAACAGATAATCTGCAACCGCTCTGACGAGGAAGCTGCCTTTACCCTTGAAAGCCTGGGGACCGGCAGGGAAGAAATCGGGAAAAGGCTTGATAATGCTTTTGCAGTTACGGGAATCGGGGCATTGAGGGAAAGGGTCCCGGCTTCTCTGTCGGGCGGAGAAAAAAAGAAGCTGTCGCTTGCCTCGCTTATTGCCCTGGATCCGGAAGTTTATGTTCTGGATGAAGCGCTGGAAGAAATAGCAGAGGAAAGCTGCCTTGAAATTCTTGAATATCTTCATAAAAACAGAAAAACCGTTGTTCTTTTCGTATCACGGCTTAAAAAGGAATTTCTGCCGTATTGTTCGAATTTCATTCTGCTTGACGGCAGCAGGTCTGTTCAGAACAGTGATATAAAAAAGATAATGCCCCGGATTGCGGCAGACGGTCTCGATATTGAACAGGTTGATAATTTTTCTGAAAATCACAGGACCGGAAAAGAAAAACTCCTGGAGATCAGCGGGATTGAATTCTCATATCCCGAAAATCCGGAATTCGGCCTGAAGGCCGGTAACCTGATTATCTGCAGGAATGAATGTCTTTCATTCGTGGGCGGCAACGGATCGGGGAAAAGCACCCTGGCCCGGATACTCTGCGGCCTTTTGAAACCTGCCCGGGGGGCTGTCAGGTTTGCGGGAAAAGAACTGAAATTCGGCGATTTATGCACAAAAACCGGTTATGTTTTCCAGAACCCGGACTTTCAGCTTTTTCAGGCCACGGTGCAGGACGAACTTTCAGCCGCAGGCAAAAAGAACGATCCTGAAAAAATTATCGAATTGTTCGGACTGCCCCCCAAAGGAGCTCCGGCGGCCATGCTCAGCTACGGGACCAGAAAAAAGCTGCAGTGTGCCGTTTTCTATGCTCTGGACAGGGAACTTGTCATCCTTGATGAAGCGGATTCGGGTCTGTCCCCATATGATATAGCCCGGATAATCGGTTTATTCCGCGAAAAAGGTGCTTCCGTTGTCCTGATTACCCACGACCGTGTCCTCGCCGCAAAAACAGGCCGCAGGATCATTTTTGAAAACGGCCGTATCCGGGAGGAGAAATAATGCCGGGTTACAGCCATCCGACCGGAACTTTGCTTAACCGTTTTGATCCGCGGGCAAAGCTTGTGCTGCTGACAGCGCTTATTGTCATTTTTTTTCTGCCTGTTCATATCATTCATCTGTTTTCGCTGAGTCTGCTTGTTATTTTTCTTTCAGTAATTCTGTTTGGATTCCGGGCGGGGCTCAAGCCGCTTAAGCCGTTTATTTTTATTTTTATACTGATAAGCATACTTGTCCCGCTTTTCTCAGGGAACGGAAACACGCTTGTCAGTTTGTTCAACGGTTTTATCAGAATAACTGATCTCGGCCTTCTTAAAGCTGCAAGGATCATATCCAGGCTGGCCGGGATATCCATACTGTGCTACATCTATTTCATTACCACTGAATTAAGCCGGTTCGTGCTGACTCTCAGGTTCTTTCTGCTGCCGTTCAAAGCCGCGCTTGTAATAAGCACTGCTGTGCGCTATATTCCCCTTCTGGCGTCTGCAAACAGCAAAATAAAGGATTCAAAAAAACTACTTGGAACTGGTCCCGGAGGAATAGTTTCCACGCTGACGGGTCTTACGATTTATGCCGTAAAACAGATACCGGTGCTTGCCGCAAATCTTGAAAGCCGGGGTGTATTCAGAAAAAACAGAAGGTCCTCCTTTTTCGTGCTTCCACCCGTCAGGAAATTGGCTCTTGACACTCTTTTTTCGCTGGGTATTATTTGCCTCATTCTGTGTCCGGTTTTTCTTTACTGATCAAAGAATTCCGGTAAGGGATATTGCTTTCCATAATAAACAGAAGGAGGCAGATTTATGGAAAAAACAAACAAGCCTGGACATCCTGCATTCAAAATTTCCGCAATCATCATTTTTACAGGTTTATGCGCCCTTGTTACGGCTGTTGTGGTAATACCCATACCAAAAACAAGCGGGTATGTTAACCTGGTTGATTCACTGGTATATTTTACGGGTTTTCTTTTCGGGCCGATTACCGGAGTCATAGCCGGCGGCGCAGGTCCTGCATTTGCCGATATAGCACTCGGTTATTCGGTCTGGGCCCCCTGGACAGTATTTGCGCACGGACTTCAGGGCCTTCTGGCAGGAATGATGGGATATATTTTCCGCAAAAGGGATTCATTTCCTTTTTACGCCTATTTAATCACAGGCGCAATCGGGACAGTTATCATGACAGGAATATATTTCCTGGGCGGTGCGGTTATAGAAGGCGCCGCTGTTTCGGCAGCACAGATCCCTTTCAATATCGTGCAGAGCATAGTCGGAATTGTAATCGCAGTACCGCTTGTAATAGCAGTGCAGAAAGCCTATCCGCCGGTAAAGGATTATCGATTCTGATCTGCCCGCCTAATACCATGACGGCAGCGGAGCAAACGGGCACTACCGTTCCTTCGCAGCTGTCCTTAAATCCTCCGTCTTCTGTGGTTACTGTTATACTTACACTGCCGGTGGAAACGGCACTGACAGTACCGTCGGCAGCCACCGTCGCGATTCCCTCATCTGATGATTCCCGGCTGACATTCCGGTTTTCGGCATCACCCGGCAATGCATTTGTCCGGCGGTGGGCAGGACAGGAATAACATTATGAAAATAACGGTCATCAGGGAAAATACTGTTTTACGCATAAAAAGAATCCTTACAGGGAATTTAAACTTTTTTTATATTTATGGAAAAAATCTGTGAAATCATTCAAATTGGATTTTCAATTGATAATCCTGAAGCAGCTCTGCTGCATATTCAGATCCGATCTTTTTTACAGCGTCCTGCACCTTCATTCCTTCTTTCAGAAGCGGGTTCAGGTCCCTGGAGAAATTTCCGTAGGAAAAATGTTTGAACAGAAAAAGCAGGTCTTTCCTTTGCAGGAATTTTCTTTTCAGTTCGATGAAGAACCAGGGGGCCGCCTGTGACGAGAGCGGCTTCCCGGCGGCTGTGGTCTTAAGCCACACTCCGTCCGGGGTCCTGCATCCGGCAAAACCCGTCACGAAAACCGGCACATTCAGGGTTTCAGCCATGCCGAATATCAGTCCGGCCATATATTCCTGGGTTTCGCGGATAAAACCGGGGTATTTTCTGTATATTTCGGTAAGCCGCGAGGTGCTTTTGGTATGCAGCGGGGTCTTGTTCATGATAAGCACGTTTTTGTAAAAATCGTAGCCGTAATTTTCAGCAAAGAAATTATCAGCCATTTTGCCCGACTTTCCGACAAGATAGGCATTCTGTTTCTGTTCTTCCATGCCGGGGTTGTCCCCGACAAGTATCACTTTTATTTCCTGCGGATTTATCCGGTCCAGCTGGCTGTTGTATACTATGGTCCTGAAAAGCTGATAATCCAGGTCTTTGAAGCAACCTAATTCCTTAAGAGGATAAATGCCGTCCCATTCCTTTATTTTTTTTCTGAATTCTTCCGCAAACGTGCTGAATTTGTTCATATCGGGACTATATAATAATTATCCCTGATAGTTAAGGATAGTGTTCCGAAGATTACGGAAAAAAATCCTGTTAATCATTGTATTTAATGGAATTAACAGGATTAATATGGTACTGCTGATCTTTCTGCCGTAATTACGTATAATTTTCCGCAATCTTCGGAACACTGCCTTCGGAATACTTTCTATCGCTTCATGCTGCGTTTCAGATAAAAAGGTATCAGCTTAAATGCGCCTTTAATCTTTGTCCCGAGTCCTATACCGAACAATGTATTCACGGCCGCTTTCAGGCCGTTGTAAACTCCCGGAGAATAGGGGATCCAC
>CAZKOK010000103.1:8602-9917 GCA_964554355.1 uncultured Spirochaetia bacterium
TGTATTCACGGCCGCTTTCAGGCCGTTGTAAACTCCCGGAGAATAGGGGATCCACCACATATTGCGCGGAAACCTGTGGGTGATGTCGTCAATTATGACTTTCGGCTGCACCGCCTCCAGCATGCCCGGTCCGCCGTGGCTTCTTCCGATACTCGACATTTTATAGCCGCCCCACGGGGTTTCGGCCATGCCGTGGCTCATCAGATGGTCATTTATTGTTACGGCACCGGCTTCAAGGCGCAGGGCTATTCTGCGTCCGTTTCTGCGGTTTTTCGTCCAGACCGATGCCGTCAGGCCCAGATACGAATCGTTTGCCAGCTGTACGGCTTCATCAATCGTATTAACCTTGCAGACCGCAAGCACCGGACCGAATGTTTCATGTTTCATTACGTCCATTTCATGGGTGCAGTTTTCAAGTACAACGGCATGGTGATACATTTCTCCTTCAACCTTCGGCGATTCGGCGCGGACCACCGCTCCCTTGTCAATTGCGTCCCTGATATGGTTTATTACCGTCTGTCTCTGGTTTTTTGTCGTCATGGCGCCCAGGTCCACTTCCATTCCGGTCCCCTGGCGCATATTCACAACTATGTCCGCCAGTTCTTTCATGAATGCTTCGTAAATGTCCGCCATGACATAAACACGCTCAACGCCTCCGCAGGATTCGCCGCAGTTTGACATTCCTGCCCAGGCGGCGCCGGCCGCAGCGCGGTAGGGGCTGGCATCGGAGCAGACTATCATTGCGTCATTTCCCCCGAGTTCCAGGCTTAAGGGAACAAGTTTGTCGGCAGAAAGCCTCATAAGTTCCTGTCCGACTGCAACGGAACCCGTGAAAAACAGCTTGTTTATTCCGGAATTAAGAAAGGCTTGTCCGGCCTGTTTTCCGGGAAGGTCGATTACCGATAACAGCCCATCGGGCAGTCCTGCGTATTTGGCCATTTTGGCTATTATTTCACCTACCGGCTGGACCTGGGTGGCGACCTTGATGATAACCGCATTCCCTGCAGCCAGGGCCATCACCATTTCGTGTATCGGGATCGCAAAAGGGTAATTCCAGGGGCTAATGATACCGATAACACCCCAGGGCTCGTAAACAAGCCGGGGTATTTTATTAAAAAGAAGTATTGATCCGCCCCTGAGCTTTTTCGGTTTTAAAAGATACGGTTTGCCGCTGACGGTGATTTCACCGTCGCTGAGCGTGTAGTTGCCGGTGCCGGCCGCGTCGTAGGCGAGGTACAGGTCTCCGTTGGCCACGAGCTGGCCGCCGGTCTGGTACACCGTGCCGACGGCGTTCGCGCCCTTGCCGACGAAGACG
>CAZKOK010000104.1:0-9881 GCA_964554355.1 uncultured Spirochaetia bacterium
CACGCTACGGCGCGACGACGCTACGATTTTAGTGAAGATCGGTTGGGTTGCCGGGATATATTATCGTGGATGATAAAATATAATAAAAATATCATTAAATCCGAAGTTTTTATGCATATTCACTAACCATCCATCTTTCCCGGAAGCCTATTCCGCCCCCAATAAAAACCGTGGCGTCGTCGCGTGAGTTTTCTTCCCTGTCGTGTTGCATAAAGATTAAGATTATTGTAAGTTATCGTTTCCCGGCGGTCGCAGTAACCCGCCTTAAAAAAACTACGGAGGTTCGTCATGAACGAATTGTTATGGTTTCTGATGATGGCGCTAAATTTCGGTGCCATTATACTTGCATACAGATTTTTCGGAAAAATCGGCTTATTCATCTGGGTTCCCATTGCGGTAATTCTTGCCAACATTCAGGTAATAAAGGAAGTTAATCTTTTCGGTCTGTCGGCAACACTTGGAAATATCATCTATGCAACATCTTTTCTGGCAACGGATATTTTAAGTGAAAATTACGGTAAAAAAGAAGCAAGAAAGGCCGTGTATATAGGCTTCTTTGCGATTCTGGCAATGACCTTGTTTATGAATATTTCGCTGTATTTCAAACCCGGTGAAAATGACTGGGCACAGGAGCATCTTTCGGCTGTTTTTTCAATAATGCCCAGAATTGCGCTGGCCAGCATACTTGCCTATGCAGTAAGTCAGATGCATGACGTGTGGGCCTATGATTTCTGGAGAGACAGGGCCCCGGGTAAAAAACTCATCTGGATCAGAAACAATGCCAGTACCTGGGTCAGCCAGCTTATAGACAGTGTAGTATTTGTTTTTGTGGCTTTCCTTGGTGAATTCCCGTTGTCAGTGCTTTTCCAGATCCTTGTTACTACCTATTTCCTGAAAGTTATTGTAGCAGCAGCAGACACACCATTTGTCTATATCGCACGCTACTGGAAGGACAAAGGAATAGTAGAAGACCAGGTTATTGAAAAGCTCCATGAATAAACTGTAAAAGATGAAGTATTACTAAAACCAACTCCGTATAAAATATCCGGAATAAAAAAAGGACACAGTAAAACAAAAATTCGCTGTGTCCTCTTCAAACTATGTGACCTTTGTCTTCTTTGTGTATCTATATTTCAGAAGAAATTAAATCCCCCATTTCCAGCGTATTGACCTCAGTACACCCATCAGACATGATATCCCTTGTCCGGTATCCTTCATCCAGCACAGATGAAACCGCATTAAAGACAAGGTCATAACCCTCATCCGAATCAAAGCTGTAGCGCAGCATCATTGCCATGGAAAGGATCTGGGCTATCGGGTTGGCGATTCCTTTTCCTGTTATGTCAGGTGCAGATCCGCCGCTTGGTTCAAAAAGGCCGAATTTGCCTTCGGAAAGAGATGCGCTGGGCAGCATTCCGAGTGAACCGGTAAGCATACGTGCCTCATCAGACAGTATGTCTCCGAACATGTTGCCGCAGACCATTACGTCAAACTGTTTTGGATCGCGTACCAGCTGCATTGCGGCATTATCGACAAACATATGCTGAAGCTCGATATCCGGATATTCTCTGGCGACTTCATTTACAATATCGCGCCAGTAAACCATCGAATAAAGAACATTGGCCTTGTCGATTGATGTCACTTTTTTCCTGCGGTGTCCGGCCGCCTTGAATGCGACATGGGTTATTCTTTCAATTTCCCCACGTGTGTATAAAAGCGTATCGTAGGCTCTGTCAGCTTCACGTCCCTTGGGTTCGCCGAAATAAATGCCCCCGGTAAGCTCGCGGCAGATCAGGATATTGAATCCGCCGCCGGTAACTTCGGGCTTAAGAGGTGAGGCATGTACCAGCTGGGGAAAGGCAATTGCAGGCCGCAGGTTTGCGTACAGTCCGAAGATTTTGCGCAGCCGGAGCAAGGCTGCCCTTTCAGGCTGTTTTTCGGGCGGGAGTTTTTCCCATTTCGGTCCTCCTATAGAACCAAAAAGAATCGCTTCCGAGTTTTCACAGAGTTTTACGGTGGAATCAGGCAGGGCTTCGCCATGATTGTCTATTGCAATCCCGCCGGCATCTGCATATTCCTTTTCAAAATTTATGCCGATTTTTTCTGATACTTTATCAAGGACCTTGACGGCTTCTTTCATTACTTCCGGACCTATGCCGTCTCCCGGAAGTACTGCGATTTTCCTGGTCATTATCTGTTTCCTCTGATGGTGAAATGCTGTCTAGTAATTTGCGTCTGCGTATTCGACCCAGCCGCCGGCCTTGATGAGTGTCTTGTCAAAATCACCGATTTTAACGCTGATTTTTTCGGTACTGCCGCCGCCTGTCACAGTTATTGTATCTGATTCAACATCAAGAACGGCTTCGCATTCGAGATTTGAAAATTTTGAAAAAAGTTTGTCAATTTCCAGGGAGTCGAGTTCCAAAGCTGCCATTCCGCAGTTATACATGTTCTGACGGAAAATCCTGGCGAATCCGCTGGCAATTACCAGATTTATATTGTTGATCTCCAGTGCCCAAGGCGCATGCTCGCGCGAAGATCCGCAGCCGAAGTTATCGCGTGTAATTATGATATTTTTTCCGGCAATTTCTTTTCCCGGATCAAAGCTGTCAATCCGAAGGTCTTCAAGAAGGTGCGGCTTGAGTGCTTCCTTGCTTACTTCGGCAAGATATTTTGCCGGTATGATTTCATCGGTATTTATATCGCTTCTGTCCAGAAACAGGACTTTTCCTTTAAAGCTCTTCATATTTTTCTCCTTTAGCCTATCTGTCCGGATACGGCGGCCTGTGCTGCGCTGGCAGGACTCATAAGATGGACCATGCCGCCTTTTCCCATACGTCCGAAGAAATTTCTGTTGGTGGTAGTGGCGCAGACTTCACCTTCGGCAAGTACGCCGTTGCTCATCCCGAGACATGCACCGCAGGTTGGATTTGTCACACAGAAACCCGCATCCATGAAAATATCAATAAGGCCTTCCTTGAGGGCCTGCTTATAGATGCCCGGAGTGGCAGGGGAGAGTATCCCGCGTACAGACGGGTGGACTTTTTTGCCCTTAAGCACTTCGGCTGCAGCCCTGAGGTCTTCTATGCGGCCGTTGGTGCATGAACCGATATAGACCTGGTCCACTTTGGTACCGGACATTTCCCGGATGGTTTTTACCTGATCGGGTTTATATCCGAATGTTGAATTGGGGCTGACATCCGATGCAACAATATTCAATATTGAAGAATATTCGGCATCGTCATCTGATTTCCATTTGTGGAATTCATTAAATGCTTCATCTTTTGACGAATAATCAAACTTTATAAAATCCCAGAGATAGTCAACTGTCGTCATGTCGGGATAGCAGATACCGCAGGTACCGCCTGCTTCAATTGCCATGTTGCAGACAGTCATTCTTCCTTCCATTGACATGTTGTCGATAACGGGTCCTGTAAATTCAATAACCTTGTTTGTGGCGCCGTTGACTCCAAGTTTT
This sequence comes from uncultured Spirochaetia bacterium, assembly GCA_964554355.1. Classification (GTDB taxonomy): domain Bacteria; phylum Spirochaetota; class Spirochaetia; order CAZKOK01; family CAZKOK01; genus CAZKOK01. The sequence goes on from CAZKOK010000104.1 coordinate 3,479, forward strand.
TTGATTATTTCAAGAATCAGGTCTTTGGGATAAACACCTTCATTTAAGCGGCCTGTTACATTGACTTTAATGCTTTCCGGATTTCTGAATGCGCAGACACCTTTGAGTATACCGACTTCAAGATCAGTTGTTCCCACGCCTGCAGCAAAGGCTCCGAATGCTCCATAGGTACATGTATGGGAATCTCCCATGATAATTGTATAACCGGGCCGGACAAATCCCTTCTCGGGGAAAATGGCATGACATACGCCGTTTGCACCAATATCAAAAAAATCCCTGATATTATGCTGATGGGCCCAGTCCCTGAGTATTTTACCCTGAAGGGCAGTTTTGGAATCTTTTGCCGGTGTCACATGATCAATTACCGCCTTGATTTTGGCAGGATCAAAGACCCTGTCCTTGCTGCGGCTTTTAAGGTCATTTATTCCTATCGGCGTTGTTATTTCATGACAGAATACCGCATCGAGTTTTAATACATTTACACCTTCAAAAGGATTGTCAACAAGATGCGTATCAAAGATTTTCTGAGCTATGGTTTTTCCCATATTTCCTCCTCAATCAGTTTCCTGTGTTATTGCCTGCTTAAAAATACTTTAGGCGGTGAAATTATCCAGATGGCTTTCAGTACGTATTTTCCAGTATTAATCAGGGTATGCGGAATATCCGAAGAAAAAGAAATGCTGTCCCCTTCCTCAAGACCGTAGGTCTGTGTACCGTAGCTGAACTCGCCGCTGCCGCTTAATATAAAGCCCACTTCCTTGCCGATATGGCCGAATTCCCTGCTGCCCTTTCTTTCACCCGGAGCGATTTCAATAAGTATTGATTCAAAATCGTATGACTCGCCGGGATAGACTGAACTCGATAATTTCTGATAGACAACTTTGTCTATTTTTAATACAGATCTTGAACCCTTTTTTATCACGCGGATTTCTCTTTTCTGACGATACTCGCGAAAAAGATAATCAAGATCAATTTCCAGAAAATCGGCGATTGACAGCAGTGTATCAATCGAAGGCGAGACCTTGTTTCTTTCAATCTGGCTTAAAAGGCTGCCGGAAATGCCCATGCCTTTTGCTGCTTCCTTAAGCGGAGTCTTCTTTCTCTCCCGGATTTCCCGGATTTTTTCACCAAAACTGTATTTCTTCATAATTAAGTATTATTAAAGTTGATTTAACATTAGTAAAATATAAAAGTTTTTAAATTTAGTCAAGATAAAGGCTGATTCAGTTTATAATGACCTGAAAACATTGTTTTTTAAATCTTGTAATAAACAGTTATTTGGCTTATTCTGGTCAGCATGAAAAAATTTATGATTTTATTTACCGATCACCTGATCAATTCATGGCGGACAAAAAAAGGAATACTATTTCTGATTATCTATACTGCGGTTTTTCTGTTATGCGCCTACGGAATTATCCGTTTTCAGATTCAGATAAACAGCCAGATGGAGAATCTGGGTGTGCCTGAAATGCAGAAGCAGGTTGTGACAGAACTGGCCAAAAACATTCTGAAGAACAGCATTAACAATGCAGTTGTCACTTATCTTCTTTCAATTCCGTTTATGAATATTGCCTTGTTTCTTGTTTCCCTTTTCGGAACACCGCTTCTGATACTGCTTTTAAAGTATGATGTTATATCGCAGGAAGATTACGAGCATACGACAAGATTTCTGTTATTCAGATGCTCAAGAATTCAGATTTATCTTGCAAAATATTTTTCAAGCATTATTGAAATTATGATCCTGACTTTTACCGCTCTTTTTGTTGCGCTGACCTGGGCCGCATTCAGTATTCCAGATTTCAGTTTTGCAGAAAGTTTTAAACCAGGTTTTCATTTTTTTATTGTTTCGCAGCTGCTTTTTTCGGTAATTATCGCAATAGTTCAGCTGATATCGGTAATTGTCAAAAAACCGGTAACCGGACTTCTGATATCGGCCTTTGCATTGATAGTTCTGCTTATCATACCTGTATGGGTTTCATGGGTTTCCCCGTTTGATATAAATTATACCGGCGGGCTTTTTGCAGGCAAATCGGACCCGCTTATGGTTTCGGCTGCCGGATATCTTGCCTTCAATCTTATGTTTTTATCATCCGGATATCTGATTTACAGGCGGAAAAACATATGATATATGCGGTTGAAGTAAACAGTCTTTTCAAGTCATACGGAAAAAAACCTGTGCTTGAAAATATGAGTATGAAGGTGCGCAAAAAATCAATTTACGGATTTCTTGGTATAAACGGCGCAGGAAAAACAACAACATTCGGAATATTAAGCGGATTCCTGCCGGCAGAAGACGGCGATTTCAAAATCGGCGGCAAGCTTGCAGTGCTTCCGCAGGACTCTTCATTCTATCCGGAAAGGACTGTTGAAAGCCAGCTTGGGTTTTTTGCCAGGCTGAGCGCTGTACCTTCAAAAAAAGCAAAAGAAGAAGTTGCCAGGGTGCTTGAACTTGTCGGTCTTGAGAAAGAAAAAAAAGCAAAAGCGGGCACTCTTTCCCACGGCATGACTAACAAGCTGGCTCTGGCCCAGGCTATGCTTGGAGATCCGGATATACTGCTTCTGGATGAGCCTACAAGCGGACTTGATCCAAAAAACGTTGTAGAGATCAGAAATCTTATAATAGAGCTTGGAAAGGACAGAACTGTAATAATAAGTTCGCATATACTTTCGGAAATAAGCGAAATGTGTGATGACGTTGGCATTCTGCATAATGGAAAACTTGTATTTGAAGGACCCATGAGTGAAATAACGAAATCGGGAAACAGCCTGAGTTTTAAGCTGAGCTCAGCAGTTGATCTTTCAATACTGGACCATAACAGGAATATAACCGGGAAAGTGTACGACCACGAACGAAATCTGCTTTCGGTAACATTTGAACCCGAAAAGACCAAAGCGGAACAGGTAAATCATGAAGTGATGAAAGCAGTTTACAATGCAGGTTCGGGAATTATGGAAATTAAAAAAGGTAATTCCCTTGAAGAAAGCTTTTTGAACCTTTTAAAATAAAGTGTATATGAATTTTCGAGGTACAAAATGAATAAATATATCTGCTCAATAGATCAGGGCACAACCAGCACAAGGGCAATACTGTTTAATCATTCAGGTGAGATATGTTTCTCTTCGCAGATTGAACATAAACAGTACTATCCGAAACCGGGCTGGGTTGAACATGACGCAAATGAGATCTGGCGCAATACGCAGAAAGTGCTTCATGATATTGCAGAAAAAGCAGATATTCAGAAGCCGGAAATTATGTCCATTGGTATTACCAATCAGAGGGAAACCGTCGTCGCATGGGACTGGCTGACCGGAGAACCTTTATGCAGGGCTATAGTCTGGCAGGATCAGAGAACATCTGATTTTATTGATGAATTGATGGACAGGAATTCGGGAATCGATTCTTTCAGGGTAAAAACGGGCCTTCCTCTAAGCCCGTATTTTTCAGCTTCAAAAATGAAATGGATGATGGAAGAACATGATTCTGTAAAGGATGCACTCAAAAGAGGGAGTCTTTGTTTCGGGACTATTGATTCCTGGGTAGTATATAAACTTTCCGGCGGGATGAACGGAGGAATATTCATAACAGATACTACAAATGCTTCAAGGACTTTACTCATGGATATAGAGACCAGAAGCTGGGATCCGGGAATGCTTGATATTTTCAATATTCCTCAAAAGTCGCTGCCGGATATAAAGGATTCTGTACCAGACAGGCCGTTTGCACTTACTTTCGCAGAATGTCCTCTTGGAGAAGGTATCCCGGTATCCGGAATTCTCGGCGATCAGCAGGCCGCTTTATTCGGCCAGACCTGCTTTGAAAAGGGGAGCTGTAAATGCACATACGGGACCGGATGTTTCCTTTTGCTAAATACAGGACAGGAAATTGTTCAGTCTGGAAAAGGCCTTATCACAACTGTAGGCTACACCAGGAGCGGAGAAAAACCTGTCTATGCGCTTGAAGGTTCGGTCGCAATTGCCGGATCTCTTGTTCAGTGGCTGCGGGACAATATGAAAATGATTGAAAAATCAGCTGATATGGAAAAACTGGCTGCAGAAGTGGAAGACTGCGGTGATATCTACATTGTTCCGGCATTCTCGGGTCTGTTCGCTCCGTACTGGAGGTCTGATGCAAGAGGGATAATTGCCGGAATGACAGGATATACACAGGCAGGACACATTGCCCGCGCAGTGCTCGAAGCAACAGCATTCCAGACAATGGAAATCATACAGGCAATGATCATGGATTCAGGTCAGGACATAAACGAACTGAGGGTTGATGGAGGCATGACAGTAAATGAAATGCTTATGCAGTTCCAGTCCGATATCGCTGATATCCCTGTTGTCAGGCCACTCGTCACGGAAACAACAGCCCTGGGTGCCGCATATGCTGCCGGTCTTGCGTCCGGCTTCTGGAAAAATACCGATGATTTGAAAAAACACTGGAAAACTGATAAAAAGTGGTTTCCGGCAATGGATAAAACCACTGCGGAACAGAAAAGAAAAAAATGGGCAAAAGCAGTAAACAGGACTTTTGACTGGATGGACTAAAGGAGTAATTATGAATGATGACTTTGTATGGGTGAATTTTGATTATCTTGAAAAATTCATGATTGAGGCTTTTAAGGCCGTTGGAGTGCCTGAAAAGGATGCGGAAATCTGCGCCGGCACGCTTATCCTCGCTGACAAAAGAGGAATTGATTCACATGGAATCGGCAGATTCAAGCATATTTATATGGACAGGATAGAAGCAGGAATTCAGAATCCTGTAACGGATTTCGAGATTGTAAAAGAGAGAGGGGCTGCGGCCGTAATTGACGGACATGACGGTATGGGGCATGTTATATCGCACAGGGCAATGGAAATGGCAATTGCCAAAGCAAAAGAACACGGCCTGGGTATGACGGTCGTACGGAATTCAACCCACTACGGAATTGCAGGCAAATATGCATTAATGGCCTGTGAAAACGGGATGATAGGCATGACAGGCACAAATGCCAGACCTTCGATAGCTCCAACATTCGGCGTGGAAAATATGCTCGGGACCAATCCTCTTTGCATTGGATTCCCGACAGATGAAGATTTCCCTTTTGTGATTGACTGCGCCACTTCTGTATCCCAGAGAGGTAAAATTGAAGTTTATGCACGGGAAGGAAAGGAATTGCCGGAAGGCTGGGTTATCGGTCCGGATGGAAAAAGCAGGACAGATACCGTTCAGATCCTCAGGGACCTTGTAGCCGGAACAGCCGCCCTGACTCCACTCGGCGGTATCGGTGAGCAGACGGCCGGTTATAAAGGCTACAGTTATGCGGCGGTTGTTGAAGTATTCTCGGCCGCGCTGCAGCAGGGGACATTTCTGAAAGGCCTTCTTGGTTTCAATCAGAAGGGAGAAAGACAGCCATATCATCTGGGCCACTTTTTTATGGCTGTGGATATTGATTTCTTCTGCGGCCTGGATGAATTCAAAAAGTCGGCAGGTGAAATATGCCGGCAGTTAAGACAGTCAAAAAAAATGCCGGGCTGCGACAGGATTTTTACAGCCGGTGAAAAGGAACATGAAGCATGGCTTTTCAGAAAGGACAAAGGAGCAAAAGTTGATATTGAACTGCAGAAACAGATAATTGAAGTAAAGGACAAATACAATCTTGATTTTTCTTTTGATTTTGAAAAGGAGTAAAAGTCAATGTTAAGCAAAGATGATGCTTTAAGGTATCATGATTCATGGCCTCCGGGAAAAATATCCGTAACTCCCACAAAAAGATGTGCAACAGCTGACGATCTTTCGCTGGCCTATTCTCCCGGCGTAGCGTATCCGGTCCTTGAAATTGATGCAGACAAAAACGAAGTCTACAAATATACGGACAAAGGGAACCTTATTGCGGTTATTTCCAACGGCACCGCCATACTCGGACTCGGAGACAGGGGGGCCTTGGCCAGCAAACCCGTAATGGAGGGGAAGGGCGTTTTATTCAAGCGATTTGCCGACATTGATGTTTTTGATATAGAAATTGATACCAGAGATGCCAATGAGCTGGTAAGAACCGTAAAACTGCTTGAACCGACATTCGGCGGAATAAATCTTGAGGATATCAAGGCTCCCGAATGCTTTTATATCGAAAAAAAACTGAAGAAAGAAATGAATATTCCGGTTTTCCATGATGATCAGCATGGAACAGCAATAATTTGTACCGCCGGCCTTCTGAATGCGGCCGAATTAAAGGAAAGGTCCCTGTCTGACTTAGAGGTGGTTTTTAACGGCGCAGGCGCGGCTGGAATCAGCTGCGCCAGAATGTTTTTAAACGCCGGAGTTAAAAAAGAAAATCTGATAATGTGCGACAGAAAGGGTGTCATCTACAGGGGCCGCGATCCGGAGATGAATCCGCAGAAAGCGGAATTCGCATCAGGT
>CAZKOK010000105.1:0-9878 GCA_964554355.1 uncultured Spirochaetia bacterium
TAATGTTAAGTATGCATTGGTTGGAGGATTCGCAGTCATCTACTACGGGTATGTAAGAACTACACATGATATTAATTTTCTGCTTTTCCCGTCTAAAGAAAACGCTTTGAAAATCATGAAAGCATTGACAGAGTTCGGATTCGGTAAAGCCGGCATACCTGAAGAATACTTTATGAAAGAAGGAACAGCCATTCATATTGGGGTTGAGCCAAACCGAATAGATTTTTTAACTGTTCTGAAAGGTGTTTCAAACATTGAAGTTTTCAAGCATATTAAAAAGGTTGATTTTGAAGGAACGAAATTAAATATTATCTCAAAAAAGGATTTACTGCAGAGTAAAAAAGCATCGGAAAGATTAAAAGATCTTGCAGATGCAGAGGAACTGGAGAAATTGAAAAACCGGGATTAAGATTTTATAGTGCACCGAAGCTTGTGAAAACCGGTAACAATGACCTGAATAGCTGATTATCTGCAATTAATCCTCTGATTCATGTACTGAAAAGTCAGATTTTTATGCAGACTCAAGATTTTACAAGCTTCGGTGCACTATGGATAATAAATGACAGGTTGTTATGATAAAGATATCAAGTATTCCGGTATTTGAAATGTTATGTTTTTACCCTGAAGCGGGCTGGTCAGAAACCTCCGGTTTCCTGCTCGCCCATGCTTCCTGGATAGTGGGATCAAGCTGTTCGGTATAACTGGCGCTTGAAAGTTTTTCATTTATTTTTACCTGTCCTTCCAGGGCTGACTTAGTGAATGACGCGGATATGGTAATAACAAGAACGATCAATACTGCCGAAACAGGCAGTATTGTCAGCAGAAGACGCGTCCGCAGTTTCAATCCGGACTCCAATAATAAATAATGACGAAATCAGGAACGCCTTATTGAAAATACATTTCTCCGGCAGAATGAACCCTGTTAATATATACAGGACCGCAGAATAAATCGCGGCTGTATTTTTCCGTATTCTTAAGGGCATATTCGTATTCGGAATTTCTTTCCATTCCCCTGTTCCGTGAAAAATACATTAAAAAACCAGTCGCTTACCCGTTAGTACCGTTGAGCGTGTAATCCTGCAAAAAAATCTGATATTCACATAACATTATTCAATGGAATCGAATGCCCCGGCTTTCTATAAAAACTCTTCCATCGCCGGACTCAGCCTTTGATCAGAATCAGGGTCAGGCAATTCTGCAGGCACGGTTTCCGGCCATATTCTTTTCAGATCCGTTACATCATACAGCATGAAAAAAAAGGCAACCCGGTTCCCGCTTACAAACTTATGCAGATGCCCGATGAAATATGTGTGCCCTTTTTCGGCATTTAACTCCAGGGTAACACCATTGGCTGAACCCTGGAAATCCAGAAAATCCCAGTTAACCCCCGCACGGATGATGTGTCTGCCTTCATCCATATGCATATTATAAGTACCCATATAATAATCAGCAAACTCGACCCCGTCTTTATCCTTTATATCATCGATCTGGTATATATCCGCTTCAATGAGATTTCCGGATTGTACCACTTTTTTATATGCCTTCACATCAGCAATATGCCCCCATTCATCCTTAATCAGCTTTGCAAGCTTTAAGGGGATATCCGGCTTGATTATTGCCACCTGGTCGGCCGGTTTTCTTTTTCCTTCATAAAGTATCGCGGCATTACCGCTGCAGGAAAAAAATAAAACAGCCGGGAGAAAAAACATTCCGCATATTTTTTTCATATAAACCTATCCGTCAATAAATTTTAATGATCATTAAATTACTGTCATAGTATATTGTAATTTTCACTTTTGCGGTGAAGTTTTTATCAGGAATTTCAGTCTGAAAGAATTTGACGAACCGAATCTGCCGCCTTGTTTTATATCAAAGATCCGTAAAAAAACCTTAAGGAAGATAAGCAGATAAAGAATCATATCAGATATTTTCTGCTTACTGCCGTAAAAATGTCATTCCAGTGTGCAGCATATCAGCCGGCTGCACAGGATACGCTTATTGCAAAGCACATTGATCACATTATCTTTACCCCGAAGGAATACCCTGAAGGTTTGTGAAGGTTTTTTATTGACGAATTCCGGCATTACGGGCTTGGCCTTTGAACCAGGTCTTCCGGCCGGAGATGTTTAGGATGAAGCGGGGGCAAGGAAACCTGGACACTTCCCTGTCGATAACAGCGTATACTCCTGCAGCACCATGCCGGTTAAGACAGATGATATTTAAAGCTAAAATTCCAGTCAATCAAAATTTTTGCGGAATGTGTCAGGGTTCAGCCGGAAAATCAAGCCCTCCAGGCTGCCTGGGCAAGCATCAAGCGAAACTTGCGACCAGCCCTTCTTCAGATGTTTCAGGATCTTTTTTATCCCGGCAATATTCTGAAGCACAGCGATAACTTTCATTTCCGGGCCGCGTTTCTCAATGTAAATAATTAGGCTATAAAACAGTTCGTCATCAGGATAAAAATAATGTTTCAATGTATTATTTTGCATTTTTAGGGTTTGTTCTGATAATTCTGAATAGTAAGAGTTGCCTGCTAAAAAAGGAACTAATATGAAAGACAGAAAAATCAGGATTGAAATATTCAGTTCTTTTGAAGAAAAAGCAAAAGCTGAATATCAATGCAGAAATAATCAGTCTCCGCAGGAAAGAATTCAAGAGTTTTCTGTTTTGCAGGTACGTTGCTGGGGTGAAAAATGGACAAGCCGGAATAATGACTGAGACTTTTATCCGCCTTTGCTCAGCAATTCTAAATTTGATTTTCGAATCAGAAAATCAAACAGGATTTGCCTCTTGACTGATTAATAATAAGGAAAACAAGCGTATTTTTTGCCCTTAAGCGGTAAAAAATATCCCGTTTCCCGTTCATTACGGATTAACTTACTCTAAATTCAGAATAGCTGGCCTTTACTCTGGCTTCTTCAATTAATTCCAGAAAATTATTATATTTAAAGCATGATTGTTTTGTATAAATCAGAATAAGGATGGTATATATGAGTATAAGGAAAAGTATCCTGTCTGCTGCATTTTTAATTTTTAATTTATCCATAGCTGCCTTATCAGTTTTTTCAGACAATAGCGGCAGTTCTTTTTATATAGGCATTTCTGCTGCTGCCGGCGGAAGGTATGATAATGTGCGGATGTGCATTGCTTCTCCTGCAGGAACTCCGGGTGGAATAGCCATGGAACCGGCAGCGCTGGTGCTGGAATACCGTGCGGACAATCAATCAGGGTTCGGAGTTTATATTCCGGTCGGCAGACCTCTGCTGTTTGCCTTTGTTCCGAATATGCTGCAGTTTCTTCCTGAGTTTTATGTTTCCCTGATATTTCCAATAAATGAAGATATCTCTTTTATCCTGCACACTGCCCTGGGAGGCAGCTTTCACTACGGACCCGATTACCTGTCCGATCAGGAAAACCGCGGGCCGAATTTTTTCGCAGCAGGTCCCCGCATTTCGCTTTTCGCAGGAATAGGCTTCGGAAGCAATTTAAAACACGAGTTCCAGATTGGAATCAAGCCCTACTTCGAATACCTGTTTTCAGATTATCTGAGCGGATTTGTAGTCGGCGGTGAGATAGATTTCCAGTATCATTACAGGCTTTCTGATTAACTTTCAGCAGAGACAGGTTTACGAATACATTGTTCCGGAATTTAACTGGTTTTCATTATTAATACCTTTTATCGGATTTGAAAATTCTGCAAAAGAAGGTTTCCGGCAATGAAAGTCAGTAATAAATGAAAAAAATGCAGAACAAGTTATCAACGTCCTGAATCAATTCGGATTTTCAGATCTTGATATATCCGTTATGGGTTACATTCTTCAGTTCGGATAATCTTCCGGTGATGATAAAATTTAAATCGCGTTTTAACTTACTGTCTGAATTGTTACAATAATTTTATCTTTAGCTTCATCACATGCAATATGGAAAAATGGATGGATATTCGGCAGCCTCCCTTGAGTCTTCCGGAAAAATAAATTTGAAATGCTCCGTTTTTATTTCATACAGCGGTCTTGTTGTATTATAAAGATCAGATCAGGCCGTAAAAACTGATGAAAGAACAAGGATTACAGAAATCAGGTATTTTTTTGATAAAAACATATTTACCTCTTTTTATTTTTAATAATCTATAGTAACCCAGGGTATTGTTTATATCAAATTAAGCATTATTAACACGGCAATTCCCCGGAATACCCGCATGGCTTTTAATTTTTCTCAACTGGAGAATCCTCAGCTTCTTCAGCTTCTCACCGGTAATGACAAGATACTGCCTGTATGCAAACTCCATGTCCGCCCCCGGGGCAAGATTGGCCTTATTGATAATATGATCAGGCACTTCCTGATTACATCCGCCTTTCCTGCAATATTATGAAGATCAGGCAATTTGCCCGGGATCAGTGTGGAGGTACATTCTGCCCGGTTTTTATTTCCGCTATTTGCCCAGCAGCAATTCGCTAATCTCATTCAGTGACCGGTATATTTCATCCTTCGCTAAATTGTAGTTATCGGACAAATGGAGCATTAGCATTCCATGAACAGAGTATAAAACAGTTTTAAGCACAGTTATTATTTTACCGTGCCTGAAGCCTTTTTCTTTTATAAAATATTCGGCAATTTGAGCAATCTGTTTTTCAAAATCAAAATCAAACCCGTTTTTCAGGCTGCTGTCTTCACCCTTCTCAAGATGATAGAAATAAAAGAACCTGAAGACATTGGGATATTTCAAATAATAATCAATATAAGTCCTGAATAATTCACTAATTCCGCGGGCATTGACTGGCGGTGTTTTTATATTGTCCCGAATGTATTCGCCAACTTCCAGGATCATCATATTCCTTGTATACCACAGCAATTCATCGAGGCTTTTAAAATAATTATACAATGTTGGATATGCATACCCTGCCTGGTCAGCTACATCACGCACAGTTACCGATTCGATCCCGCCCTCAATAATCATATTCCTGGCTGTCCCGGCAAATATCTTTTTTACCCTTTCTGATTTTATCGTTTTATTGTCCATCATAAAAATATTTTCCCATATTATTCAAAATATGTCAGTACTTCTTGACAAATAATAATGCGGGGAAAGCATTCTCCCGGACTGCCGGTATTGCCAAAATTGAAGCAATATACAGATACCTGAAACAGGCATGATTATTAATTGGGCAATGAAATGGCCGTCTTAAAACCCTGAATCAAATTCCTGATACTGTTTACTGGCCGATTCGCTGTTAAATTAACAGCATTTCTGGCTAAATGAAAAAATGTCCTGCCCAAATTCCCGAATTTCCTGCCTTGTAATACCTTTGTACGATGTTTTGTTTTTGGAATAGTGATAAAAGTTTTATTAATATTATAAGGAATTAATGGAAATGAAAACCAACATTACGGCCTTAAATTTTTTTATTGTTTTTACTGTTTTAACTTTCTCAGCCTGTAATTACAGTGGTGGAGATGACGATTATTACGAATACACAGTAACCTTTGACAGTCAGGACGCGACAGTTCCGGCGAATCCGGAAAGTATTACGGTAGCTTCTCCGGATAAAACTGCAGGCACTTTACCCGCGCAGCCCGAAAAAACCGGGTGTCCATTCGGCGGCTGGTTTACCGAAACAGCAGGGGGAGGAACAGAATTTTCAGCTGACACAGTTGTTACGGCTGATATTACTGTGTATGCTTACTGGCTGGATCCCGGATCCGTCTGGGCAGAACGGACACTGCCGGTCTCTGCCAATTGGACGTCTGTAACTTACGGCAATGGCGTTTTCGTGGCAGTTGCCATGGGAGGAACAACAGCGGCAACCTCTCCGGATGGTATTGCATGGACAGCCAGAACACTTCCGGCTTCTGAAAGCTGGGATTCTGTTACTTTTGGCAATGATGTTTTTGTGGCCATTGCCATGAATACTACAACGGCAGCAACTTCGCCGGATGGTATTACGTGGACTCAACGTACATTGCCAGACTCTGTCCGCTGGTATTCAGTGGCTTACTATAATGGACTTTTTACAGCTGTTGCCTGGGACAGTGCGGTGGCAGCAACTTCGCCGGATGGTATTACATGGACCCAGCGGACACTTCCGGCCTCTGCCTTTTGGAGAGCAGTCACTTTCGGAAATGGTGTTTTTGTGGCGTTAGCTTATAATACTGATACAGCGGCAACTTCTCCGGATGGTATTACATGGACAGAACGAACATTGCCGGTTTCTGCCGGCTGGAGGTCAGTAACTTATGGAAACGGTGTTTTTATCGCCATTGCCAATGGAACAGCAGCAGCGACCTCGCCGGACGGCATAAACTGGACGGCACGGACTCTTCCGGTCTCTGTTAACTGGTATTCAATTACTTACGGTAATGATATTTTTGCGGCTGTTGCCCGTGAGAGTTCTATTGCAGCAACTTCGACAGACGGCATAAACTGGACAGAACGGTCGCTTCCGGCAAATGCCGGCTGGTCTTCGGTAACCTGCGGCGATGGCGTTTTTGTAACTGTTGCCTATGACAGTGCGACTGCAGCGACTTCACCATAACAGAATATTAGTAATTGCAGCCGGGAAGTTTGTCAGCGAAGCCGATATTCTGCCGGAAGTTGCTTATATTCCGTAACCGCCGGGACTTCCCCTGAAATTTTATTTGGAAATATTCATAAACAGGCATATACTCATATAGAGAATGCCTGTTTATCAAAGCAGTAATAAACCAGCTGTTATAATTACTCTATCAGTTATTATACTGATTTTCATTGTGGCCGGCTGTCAGCAGACGGATGATAATTTGATCAATCTTGATGACAGCCCCTGGGAATATCTTTGGAGTAACGCGGATTACAGTACTGTATCACAGGATACTGCCGTCTGGCGGCCGATGAAAAATTTCCCGGGGGTGCCCGCGGGAAGAAACGACAGCAAATGGCTGTGGCTGCGGGTCCGCCTGCCTGAAACATTAAATAATGCTGATACACTCTGGGTCCGCCGCTCATTTCTGCATTATCAGGTCTACTCAGGGCAGGAAATGATCGGCCAGTATAGTTTCAAAAGCCCTGAAGACCTTGACCATTTTGACGGCTTCCGCTGGACAATGATACAGCTTCCAAAGAACCCGGATGGACAGTATGTATTTTTCCGCTTTGAGTCATCTGTATATTATATCGGACCAGCTTATTCGATTCTTGCCGGTGAAAAACAAGAGCTGATGGAATATATATTCAGAAAAGACATTCTTGTCCTCAGTTTTAATCTGCTTCTGCTGCTGGCCGGATCAGCATTATTTCTAATATCTTTTTTAAACAGTGACCTCAATAACATGCGCATGTTCAGCCTGCTTCTGCTGTTAACAGCGCTTTATACCCTACGTTATCTTGATGTGCGCTTCTTTTATCTGGATTCAGCGCTGTTCTGGGATTACATCGGGCTATTTATTATGTACGGTCTGCCTTTTGCATTTGTGGGTATGGTAAAAACATTGTTTTACAGAAAAAAGAGCCCTGCCCTGACAATCAGCAATATTATTACACTGATATTTGCTGTTGCAACACTGGCCGTAATAATTATCATTGCTGCCGGCGGAAACCTGGCAAAACCGCCGCTTTCACTTATCCTGATAATTTTTCAGTTACGTTTTTTTTATCAGTTCCATATTACAGCTACGGCTGTTATCGTGCTTTTTCTGTTATTCAAAAAACAACTGAACAGCAATAAAGATTTTAAACTTTTCCTGTTGGGAATAATTATTTTTTTAATATCAGCAGTTCCTTCCTTGCTGGCTGCGGCCGGGCTGAGTGTCGGGTTAATTAATTATAATACAGTTATTTATATCGGCGTGTATGTGCTGCTTGCTGTAAATGCGTTTATTCTGGTCCGCAGATATAATACCTTTTATACCGAATACAAGGAAATAGTTTATTCCCACAGACATATGGCATCCGTTTCATCCGGCCCAGGTTTGCATAAAGCTGAAAGTGAATTAATCAAAAACAGCGTTTTTTCTTTTACCGCCAGGGAAACTGAAGTAATCGCAGAATGTATGCTCGGGAAAAAGAACAGGGAAATTGCAGACGATCTGGGTATCAGCGAACGCACCGTCAAAACCCATTTTACTCATATATTTAATAAAACCGATGCTTCCAACAAGCTTGAATTGCTGTATATATTAAATTGCTGCAGTAAGCAAAAATAAATGACGGGATGTTATAATCCCCGGCAATCAGAATTCGGGCAGTCTGGCTGATTATTTAAACTGAAAACAATCTGATAACTGAAAGGTCCGGTGTTTACCTGTTATAGGATGCATCAGTGTCTGCTGCAAATGTATTTACTGGCAAATTGGAGTGATTTGCTTTATTCCCCGGGCTGTTCTGTTTGCCGTTTTGCATGTGCTGGCCAGAATGCCTTTTAAAAGCTCTGGTTAATTAAGAATTTCCGGAAAATCTGTATTTAACTGCAGTATCAAGAATGCTGTTTCCATCTGCAATATTACAGGCAGCATAAAGAAATCTTCTTCTCCAGAAATATACAACAGGAAACAATCCCGTTTACTTATTTAAAATCAACGTTCCACTTCAATGATGCAGCTTTTGCTGGATCCCGAATCATCGCATATCGTCAGCTGATGGATCCCGGGGGGCGGTGCGATTTCGATCTGATGGAAATCTTCGGTACTTCTCAGATATTCTCCATCCATAAACCAGTGAATTTGAGCATCATCATCTCCATGAGCTGCATGAAGCAGCAGTTTGCCCCGGTTCCCGTCGACTTCCACAGGAATCAATACACGGCTGTTCTCCATGGGATAGATCCAATCCAGTTTATCTTCAAATGAATCCGTTCCGGGAAGCCATGGGAGTAACTGACGATAATCGCTGTGACTGTATTGGTAATACCATTGTTCAACCGGCGGCAGGACAAACCATTTCCTGTGCATCATTTTCGATACAGGATAGTTGGAGCTGTCTACCTGGAACTGAGCGGTTTCGTCCAGGTGGATCATCCGGTGATAGAGGCAGCGTTTACCGCCGTAAGGAGACAGAGGGACCCAGTCCAGGTAGGTTGATTCACAATCAGGCCCGGCCAGCATGTGACTGTCTCTGCACAACAATACTCTTTCCATCTCATTGTATGGAGGGGTAAACCAGCTTGTGGATGGAAGTATGTTGATCATATCAAACAGGACCGGTGCCGCCGCCTTGGACCCGGTGTTTCCCGGACGCCCTTCTCCGCTGGAGTTACCGATCCAGATCCCTATTACATATTCCGGAGTTATGCTTAAGGACCAGGAATCGCGGAATCCCCAGCTGGTACCGGTTTTCCATGCCACCGGAGTAGATGATGAGAAATTAATCCATCCCGCCTCTTCATCAGGCCGTACTACTTCGCAGAGGGCATCCAGAGTCAGCCAGACCGCTCCGGCCGAGACAGGAGCCTGTCCGGGCTTGCCGTCCGGGGGCGTCTCTCCAAGAATCCATTGGTTGGAATGATATGCCCGTCTGTCATATTCTCCATCTTCTTCATACCTAATCAGGGCCCTTCCAAATCCTGCATACAAGGCACTCAGATTCCACAGAGTGGTTTCCGCACCGCCTACAATAAGAGTAAGACCATAATGCCCGGCTGGATACTGAAGAGACAAACCAAGTTGGGAAAGAAGATCATGAAAACGATTTATTCCATACTGATCCAGAAGATAAACCATGGGGACATTAAGCGATTGAATCAGAGCCTGGGAGGCGGGAACCATTCCGGAATACTTGTGGTTATAGTTTTCGGGAGTAAAGTTTTTATATCGCAGAGGCGCGTCGGAAATCAGCTGGTCAGGAAGAATTATCCCCTGAATGATAGGAATTTCTATAATTTCTGTCAACCAAAATTTCAGGAATATAGCAG
>CAZKOK010000106.1:0-9860 GCA_964554355.1 uncultured Spirochaetia bacterium
AAGCGGCTGAATCACAAGACCGGCTTTATTCATCATCTGAAGCATCTGGTTAAGACCGATGGATTCCGTTTCAGTCACGGAAATGAACATAAACCCGTAACCGTTATACTTATCAGGCAGTTTTGTACTTCTGACTGTTCTTGCATTCAGAAAAATACTGACATCCTGATATACAATTCTGATTTTATATTCTGCATTAAGATTGAGTTTATAATTGGTCCTGATAAAACAGCCGCCCTCCGAAATATCCCCCAGCTGGGCCCAGATGTTTTTTCCGTTTATATCCACTTCAGTTTTTAATTCATATCTTTTGCCCTGCTCCCAGATTCTGAGCCGCGGATTGAAATACGGTGCAATAACATGTTTTCTAAAGAAAAACGCTGCCGCTATAGTTATCAGAACATTGAAAACGAACATCAGGTATATATTGGTAAGCGGATTTGTAATATACACATAAATGTTCATGCCAACAAGAAAAAGCGAAAAGCCGATAAACGCCCACCACCCCCATTTTCTTACCGAAAAGATACATACAGCACAGAGCGGATAAGCGGCCAGCACCAGAATATCTGTAACAGAAAGCCTGGAAAAAATATTCGCCGGACCATACAGAGGAACAAGATTAACCAAAGCACCCTGAATAATGATAAAGACAGGTGCTGTAATATAGATAATTGAGAAAGCAAGAATACTTTTCGGCCTAATATTCATATCCTTATCCGTTTTTGCTCACTGAATAATCAAGACACGAAATATCTTATAATATTCAGACAATCTGAATAATTTAATTGTAAATGATTAATATGAAATTTCAAACACAGAAAATAAAAATCAGAAACAGTCGGCCGTTTTGTAGGCATATTTGCATTTTTTATACATTTGAATCATATTAATTATATGAGGACATTTCAGCATTTTCTTTTTGTGACAGCTGTTCTTGTTTTGTCAGGCTGCTCCCTGCTGAGTATTGATATAAATGACATTAAAAGTGCACCGGCGAACATGCTTGTCGTGGTAAACGGCGACATCTATAATTCAATAAAACCATCAATTGATCAGTACAGCACAGACCTTGCAGAAGCAGGCAGCGGAGTCTTTCTGGAAATCTGGAAT
The DNA here is from genome assembly GCA_964554355.1 of uncultured Spirochaetia bacterium. Taxonomy (GTDB): domain Bacteria; phylum Spirochaetota; class Spirochaetia; order CAZKOK01; family CAZKOK01; genus CAZKOK01. The sequence continues at coordinate 1,114 of CAZKOK010000106.1, forward strand.
GACGGAAGCGTCTCTGATCTGCAGACTCTGATTTTTACACATCCGGAAAAACCGGACGCGGCATTGCTTGTCGGAAATATACCGGCGGCCTGGTATGAGCAGACCAGTTTTGATGATTATGAGAAATTTCCATGCGATATATTTCTTATGTCCTCCGCTACAGTCTGGTATGATAACGACAAAGACGGCTATTATGACAGCCATTCACCAATTTATATTGATGTTTATGTCTCACGGATAAACGGCAGCGCAGAGGAACTGAATTTCTATTTTCAGAAAATCAAAAACTTTAAAGACGGAATTACTGTGCAGAACAATACGGCCTATATATTCAAGGACGATGACTGGTTTGATTTTAAAAGAGGATCGAAATTCGGTCTTGATAAAGTGTTTTCAACTATATATCTGAGTGAAACAAGTTCATCGACCGTTAAATCAAAATACAAGGACAACCTGGCTTCGCCGGCTGTGGACTTTGTCTATCAGTGGATACATGCCAACCCTTTAAGCCTTTATATCGATAATAATTCATCCTATGAAAAACTTCCGCTTAGCGAAATTGACAGTACAATCAACGGCAGTTTTTACAATATGTTCAACTGCTCCGCAGCCAGATTTACCCAGGATAACCTCGGAATGACATATCTGACAAAAACCGCTACCGGCCTGGCTGTAACAGGCTCCACCAAAGTGGGCGGTAATTACCACCCGTACGAATTCAACAAGGCACTGTCCCTCGGCGGGAGCTGGGGAAACGCCTTTCAGGTCTGGTACAATTATTACGGCCACGAAGACGACGAATGGTACCTTGGAATGACCATCCTGGGCGACCCGACCCTGCAGATAACCGAAAAAAGCCCGACCGCCCGCTCATTCAACCTGATGCAGGCCTTCCCGACCATAACCCCTGTAACAGATGAAGAACGCGAATCATTGTACAGAAATCTGCTTGATTTCGAAAAAAATACGGGGACGGAGTAATTAGAACATAGAAAAAAGAGCACAGAGAAGACAAAGTTCACAAAGATTTTGATATCTGTCTTATATTTCCTGTTATATAATTCAATTATCATCGCGTTATGAACAGAAACATTAATTATGCAATTATACTGTTATTCCTGCTATCCTGCCGCACAGCCCCGGAAGTCCGCAAAGTCGTACCTCCGTCCCTCATGCTTGAAAATGCCGGCAGCCCGTTCTTTTATACCGGCCGTGCCGACCTGAAATGGGTCCAGTACTACCCCGCCAAAGGCTTCGAACTCCAGGCCCAAACCCCGATGGGGACAGAGACATTCTGTTTTGACTCAGGAAAACGGCGATATCTGTTCAAATTCAATCTTTCCGGCCCCTACCAGTTCAAAATCCGAGCCCTGACGGGGGACGGAGATGTTTCAGATTGGTCAAATGAAGTAAATCTGAAGGTAAAACCTGTCCTGACCGCTGTAACAGCCGGAAACGGAACAAAAACACTGGTCCTGGAACTCCATCCTGACAAAAAAGACAATATTATTACCTCCGTCCCCGGCAGGCAGCTTGCCGATATCGGGGACGGAGACGGCAGATTTTACCTTTTAAGCTCATTAGTCAGTGAAAACGGCTATGAAAATCAGCTTTTATATACAGTCATTGATTCTGACAGCGGAACCATTCTGCAGAAAACACTCAGCTGGCCGTTCGGCAGATCTGAAAAACCTCCTGAATCCGCCGGGATCTGCCGGATTGATGATGAGACAATCGCATTCACCGCCCGGACCGAATATGCCACAGGCCTGTTCATAATTGATACCGAAGGCAATCTGCTGGCCCGCGAACTGCTCCCCGACTTCCTCCTGGGCCCCGAAACAAACTACCGCGAAGGCAAAACCGCACTTGAACACACACAGGCATTGACAACCGAATACCAGCCTGTGGATAAGCTGTTGATAATTCGGGGAAAAGCCAACCGTGAGAATGAAACCGATAAAAACTGGCAAGTCAGATTCGATCTGGAAACAATGACCATAACCGAAAGCACCCTGACAGAAGAATTCCCCCAAAACCAGCCGCTGTACACCGGCAGCCTTGCCGGAAGAAACATTGAACTGAGGCAGAATCCAGGCGGAAACCTTACAATCAGCCAGGAAAACGGGGACGGAGACATCAGAAACTATTCAATTTTCCGTGACAGGAATGGCTTTCTGTTTCCGGTAAGCTTTCAGACAGAGAAAATTCTCAGATCCGACCCGAAAACCCTCTATTTAAGCGTAAATTTATCAGAAAACGGTAAAACCCGACCTCTCTGCATATACATTCAGCCGGATGAAAACCGGAAACTTACATTTCGAAAGGTCTCCGTCCCCGACAGGAGTGCGGGATACAGCACTGTTGATCTGCGTCTGCTTGAAAGCAGCCCATTCCCCGACGAAAAGGCCTTTAATCTGGCTATTCAGGGCAAATGGAAAGGCATCGATGACAGCGGAAATCCGGTTTTTTTCCAGACCGGAAAGTTCGGCATAGCCCGAATTGATTATTCCATGCCCCGGATCGGGGACGGAGGTTTTACCAGGTGGGAAATTCTGTGGAAAAACGATGGATTTTCGCAGATTGTCCTTGGCGGACCGGGGGACGGAGATGTTGAGATGAAAGTGTACTGGGAGATTATCGGACAGGCGAATGACGAGATGATTATTTTTGATATACTGAATGGGAAGAATATTTACCTGTATCGGGTCAAATAAAAAAAAGGACCCGCATAATCGCGGGTCCACTGATTTTTTATTCAGCACTATTTATATATTGCATCATATTTCGCTGTGCGTTCATCGATAATAGCCTGTCCGCCTGATTTCAGGTAATCTGCATATCCTGCATCATAAACCTTGTCAAAATCAGCTACGCTGCAAACGATGGACTGTACCAGGAAATTATCGCGTTTATCGCGAAGTACATTGTCCATACCAGACTGTGAAGTAATTTCACCTACGTTGAAAGGCTTTCCGGAAATACCATCTTTTCTCATTATGCTGTAGGCCAGTGCCGGATATTTGGGATCTACTCCAGGATATCCGAGAGCAATGGACTGAGCATTAAGTTCAGAACTGCCGAGATCAAGACCGTTGATGGTTATCGTGTAATCGATATTCTGACCGGAATTCTGGATCCATGCCGGATCTGTAGATGCAATTATCTGAATAGCTCCGTTAGGCATAACTTTGTGGTTAACGCCTTCTTTACCAATCTGGAGGTATTTGCGGTTTTCAAGTTTGCTTATCCAGTTTACATAAAGAAGAGAAGCAAGAACTTCATCGTTTGTGCCGGGGAAGAATACTTTGCGGTCGAATGTGCCCGGAAGATACTTGCGGTAGATACCGGCATTGTTCGGGAACGAGTCAACTGCTACGAAAGCTGCATCCGGACCGACCTGCTGCTGAAGGGTGGTCTGAATATCAACACCACCGCCTCTGTAAGCGTAATCCCAGTTGTGCATAAATGAGCCGACATAGCCGGATTTGATAAGGTTGTCTTCGAAAGTCTGGTCGCCGCGCGGATAAATCGGGAACTCCGGCCAGATTAAGCCCATATTATACCATTTGTTGAGTACTCTGATACATTCTTTGTATCCGGGCCACATAAGGCGTCTGTCATCGTAACCCAATTTAAACATGGTTTCATCTGTTATACCATCGGGGATGAACGCTGCGAACATCGGATCATCTCTCCAGCCTACGTCAACGCTGATTGAAAACGGAATCATCTTATCAGAATCTTTGCCGAGAAGCGTCTTTGCATTGTTTTTAAAAGCTACCAGCATGTTTTCGAATTCTTTCAGAGTCTTGGGAGAGGAAAGTCCCAGTTTTTTCAGCCAGTCTTCGCGAACGAAGGTACTGTTTCTCATGGGATGGAACAGCATTGCTTCAACTGCCCACAGCGTACCGGTCTCCGGGTTCAAGTTATTATACATGTTGGTATTGCCTAAAAGGCTGAACATATCAGGAAGCATACTTGTGTATTTTTCTATTGAAGGAGCTAAATCAACAACACCACCCATGTTGGCATAGGTCTGAATCGTATTATAGCTGTAAGTATAGCAGACATCGGGTGCATCACCGGCTGCCAGCAGATTGTTGATTACATCGGTTTCGGTCCAGCGCGGAACAGGTATGAATGTTACAGCAATATTATAGTCCCTGAGCAGCCCCTCCTTGATATAATCGGTCCAGACATTGTCTTCCGCCTTTGTTCTTCCGGCATCTGTACCTCTGTCGAAGATTTCAACAGTGATGTTTCTTGTTTCCATGAAACGGCCGTTCGCATCAAGTTCTGAAGACACTGTCGTCTTTGTTTCTTCGCTTTTGCCTTTTGCAAAAAGAGAAAAAGGCAGCAGCAGGGCAAGAAACAATAGGGTCACAATTAGTTTTTTCATTTGTCTCTCCTAAAAATTATTTTAAGGACACCTGAAGGCATCCTAATTTCCCTATTCCTTTATTGCGCCAAGAGTAGCACCTGTAATGAAATATTTCTGCAGGAACGGATAAACCACCAATATAGGCACAGTGGCAAAAACGACAGTCGCCGTCTTGATTGTTTCGCCCAGGCCAGGTGTTGTGAATCCCTCCTGGGTGGCCACTTCAATACTTGAAATGGCATTAATAAGATTGTACAGAAGCAGCTGAATCGGATAATACTTCCTTATATTCATGAACATCAGGGCGTCCGAAAAGCCGTTCCAGCGGCCGACAGCATAGAACAGCGCAAGAGTTGCAATTACAGGCATGGACAGCGGAAGGTAAATTCTCCACAGAATTCTTATAGGTCCGGCGCCGTCTATTTCGGCAGATTCACGCAGGCTGTCCGGTATGCCGAAAAAGAAACTGCGCATGATAATTACGTAAAATACGTTCAGGCAGTAAGGAATTATCAGTACTGCCGGTTTATTAAGCAGGGTAAGGTTTTTAAGAAGCAGATACGTCGGAATTGTACCTGCGTTGAAGTACATCGTAAAAACAATAAGCGAGCTTATGACTTTCCTGCCTTTAAGTTTGGGATATATAAGCGGATAAGCGCAGATGGTGGTCATGACCAGGGACAGGCATGTACCGATAACTGTAAGGATTGCTGTCCAGGCCAGAGCCCACAGGTAGGTAGGATCGCTGAGCACGTATTCGTAGGAGCTGAAATTTATTCCCACAGGTATAAGGAACACTTTATTGCGCATCAGCGCCTCGGGAGTGCTTAATGACCGGGCTATAACATTCAGCAGAGGCAGAATGCAGATAAAAATAATAAAGACACAGAGTACAGCAACAATTATATCTCCCGCTTTGCCTGACTTCACTGCTGGTTTCATACTTGCTGTCCTCACTATACAACTCCCCTCTCACCGGCTCTTTTCGCAAGAAAATCTGCTCCCAGCAGAAAAAACAGTCCGACAATGGACTGGAATATTCCCACCGCAGTAGTCAGAGAAAACTGCAGTCCCTTTATACCGTAGGAATACACAAAAATTGAAAGAACATTGGAAACATTGCTGACCAGCGGATTTCCAAGGGCATATGGACGGTCGAACTCACTTCCCAGAATACGGCCCAGACTCAGGATAAGCAGAATGACAATAGTGGCTTTGATGCCCGGAAGGGTGATATGCCACATTTTTCTGAAGCGGCCCGCCCCATCCATTGAGGCTGCCTCATATAATTCAGGATTAATTGCCGTCATTGCCGCCAGGTAAATGATTGTATTCCATCCGACACTCTGCCAGATCCCCAGACCCACATAAGTTGCTACCCACAGGGTGGAATTATTCAGAAAGGGAACTGATTTTAATCCCATATTCTGGAGGAGAACGTTAACAAGACCTGTACTTGGTGCAAATAACTGCCGGGCCAGACCTGAAATAATTATCCATGACAGGAAGTGCGGCATATAAGCTATTGTCTGTGTAAGACTCTTAAGACGCTTATACCGCAGTTCGTTGAGAATCAGCGCAAGTATTATCGGCGCCGGGAAACCGATAACCAGATCCAGAAAATTCAGCATTAATGTATTTCGAAGTGCAAACAGAAAATCACGGTTCCTGAAAGCCTTGATAAAGTATTCCAGACCGTGATTGGCTGCCCAGGGCTGTTTCCAGATACTCTGCACAAGACTGTATTTTTTAAACGCGATCTGGATATATGTCATCGGGATATACTTGAAAACAAAAAAATAGGTAAGGGGAACAAAAAGAAGCAGATAAAGCGACCAGTACCTGGAAATATAATTTCGGAAATTCTGCTTTTTACTGATAGTTGCGGTTAACGCTTTTGCTGTCAGGTCCTTCATCCGGATAGCTCCCATGGCTGGGCCAGTCCACATTCCGGTATCATTACAAACAGATTCAACATGTATACCTGAACTTGTATTGTTTTCTGGCTTTATTCTATTCTTTTGACTGTTAATAAGAATGACATGTAGTTTTTGATATGTCAATATAAAATATCATCTTTACCCGAATTTACTGAAAATCAGATTACTTGCCAATGTTTATTAAAATTAACAATACAAATACAGATTTTTCAGTATATTTCACAATACAGGTTATATTTGTCATTACAGGTAAATTAATACTTGTATTTTTCCTGCAAGTAATGTTATAAGTAAATATAATTAAATAATTATTCCGGCAGAGGAGGATAAATGGCCAGATCACTTAAATATATGGAAATTGTGAACTGGACAATTACCCAGATAAATACAGGCGCATATCAGCCTGATGATAAATTTCTTTCGGAAGCCGAATTGGGCAGCAAATTTAACTGTTCCCGGCAGACCGTGCGCCGTGCCCTGGAGGTCCTGGTACAGGAAGGCCGGATTGTCCGCAGACAGGGCAGCAGTACCCTGATTTCCTCCGCAAGGGACAAAATCCAGGTCAGCGAAAAAAGTCAGCTTTATATGACAATCGGACTTATTTCCACCTTTATCGATAACTACATATTCCCAAGCATTGTCCGGGGCATAGAAAGCGTGTTTTCCGCAAAAGGATTTGCCGTTCAGCTGGCCTGCACCAATAATCTGGTCGCCGGAGAAACAAAAGCCCTTCAGCTGATGAAAAACCGGCAGATAGACGGCCTGATAGTGGAACCTACAAGAAGCGCTTTGCCCTGCGCCAATCTGGATTTATATCATACCTTTACCCGGAACAACATTCCGCTGATATTTATTGATTCCTTTTATCCTGAACTTCCTCTTCCCTATGTCGCGATGGATGATGTAAAGACGGGATATATGGCTGCAAAATACCTTCTGAATATGGGACACAGGGATATCGCCGGAATATTCCCGCACAGCAACCGCCAGGGCCACCTGCGCTATCTCGGCTATGTAAAGGCCCTTGCCGAACACGGAATTCATATTCAGGAAAAACACGTCTACTGGCATTCAAAAGAGAACATGATACAGCTGATCTGCAGCGATCAGGTACTTGAGAGTTTTTCAGTCTGCACTGCTGCTCTCTGCTACAATGACTGGACCGCCCTGATGCTGATCGAATTCCTCAGGAAAAACGGCAGAAGAGTGCCGGAAGATATTTCCGTTATAGGAATAGACAACTCCGATCTGAGTAAAAGCCATTCCCTGACAACCATTGCCCACCCTGCCGAAAAACTCGGAGAAGCAGCGGCTGAGCTTCTGCATTCCATGATATACGGAGCCGAAGGAAAGAGCATACTGCTTGAACCGGAACTGGTGGAACGCGATTCGGTAGGGCGCAATCGGAAATAGCAAGACACAATCATGTTGCGGGCCGGAACGCGCCTTTCTGGATACATTATATTTAAACGGAGAATACTTTTTTGATAACCTGAATCCGCTTAAACGGGAAAATGCAGCCAAACTGCTGCCTGTGTATAATTCAGCCGCTCTTGAAAAAAGAGTTAAGAAAATTCTGGAGGGATAATGGACATAACCGGGCACAAGTTTTTTCTGGTACAGATTTTAAAAGAAATATATTCTGATATCGAACTGGAGAATATTCTGGGCTTTAAAGGCGGAACTGCCCTTATGCTGTTTTATGATTTGCCCAGATTTTCAGGCGATCTGGATTTTAATCTTCTGGAACATAAAAAAAGCAGCATTGTCTTTGAGAAAATTGACAAAATACTCTTAAAATTTGAAACAATAAAAGATAAAGCCAGAAAGCATTACGGTATAATATCTGTCCTTGATTATAGTGAAGAAGAAAGAAACCTGAAAATTGAAATTTCGGAAAGAAATTTTCCCGATTCTTTCGAGATCAAAAATTTTCTTGGAATCAATATGAAGGTAATGCAGAAGCAGGACATGTTTGCCCACAAATTATGCGCCCTGACAGACCGGAAAGCAGTTACGGGAAAGGATGTCTTTGACTGCTGGTTCTTTATGGAAAACAGGACCCCTGTAAATAAGAATATTGTGGAGCTGCGTATGAAGGTTCCCCTGGAAAAATACCTGGACAGCTGCGTTAAGACAGTATCAGCTGTATCATCTTCCAGTCTGGCAGGAGGATTTGGTGAACTTGTTGATCCGGCTATTAAAACCTTTGTGAAGAACCGGCTTAAAGATGAATGTATTACAGTATTAAAGATGTATGGGGAAATGCTTCTGACTCCCGGAAGGTAGGGCCCTAATTTTCTTCGGGAGATGTTCTGGAGAGTGAGGTATTCAGTTTCGGGACCTGATGGACATTCAGAATTCTGTCAGGTTGGTCACGAAATATTTCCGGCCAATTTTATTTTTTTCAGAATCTCCGGTCA
>CAZKOK010000107.1:0-9849 GCA_964554355.1 uncultured Spirochaetia bacterium
TATTTCTTAGTGATTATTTTAGACAGATTTAACAACATATTGAATAAAGAAATGAATTAGTACTTAATTGACCTACAACAATTTTTTCTACCATGATAGAATCAGATTAGTTCATCATAAAATATAATGCAAGCGGAAAAATTGGATGCAGATGTTATACATATTACTGGCTTTTGCCACAGGAATGCTTTTTTTTCTTGTTATTCCCGCCTTCGGGGCCTTCAGGGTAAGGCACAAATGGAGACTGTTCAGAAGGCGGATTATTCAGGCCGGGTTTTTCCCGCTTCTGAGTTATGGTTCTGCACGTTCAAAACACAACGGGTTTCTGGGCAATTTCCGTTTCTTCGGGAACATACAGGCTATTCAGGATGACAATGTTTTATGGGTTTCGAATAAAAAACTTTCTGTTACTGTTGATCTTAATAATGTTACGGTTTACCAGCTGCCTGTGATAAATTTCTCTGACAGCGAAGGTATATTTCCGGATGAACCTGTTCAGGTAATGGAATCACGTAAAATCGGGACGCTGCCTCAGGGTTCGCAGGTTATGATCTGCGGGCCGCTGTTTGTCTTAAGGGGAACATCTGTCTACCGTTCCGATGGAAGAACTCCGGTTACAATTCTGCTTTATGACGGTCCCGAAAAGAGTATTATGCAGCGGACCATATGGAGCGGAAGGCAGAAAAATGAATACTGGAACCCGCTTACTCCCGGATCATTGATTACCGGAGTAATTGCGCTTCTGGCAATAGGATATTTTTTATACCGGAATCCTTCGCTGTATATACCTTCAGTTTTCACATTTACGCTGGCCCTGCTGCCGGCAGTCCCCTTTCTGCCGCCAGGGATTATCCTGTTTTATCTGTATAATGTTTTCTGGAAGCAGGGCAGGGTATTTCGTGCAGAACGGGACCTCTTCCTTCTGCCCCTTCGTTTTTTTCCGCATAATTCATCGACAACCCCGAATAAATCAGTGCTGCTTCCCACGAAAGAAAAATATTTATGCAGAAAATTCAATTCGCTGGAAGAAGCGGAACAGAACATTCCGGAAGGCAGGTTTCACCAGGTGCCTTTGCTTCAGAAAATTCCGGCTGCAGGTTATTATGCCTACGGAGCAGAGAAAAAAGACAGCCGGAAAAAGCTGTATGAACCGGCAGACCCGATGGCTGAATCTGTTATAATTCCCGGAAATCCTCTTGCCCTTTCGGCAATGTGTGTTGCCAGGGCAAGAATAAAAGAGATTTTTTCCGCGCTGGCTTTCGGATTTGCTGTAATTATCAATTTCATACTGCTTTATACAGCGGTTTATTTTCTGATAAGATGAAAAAAGAGCCACCGTAAGGCGACTCTTTATATTCTTTCAGCTTTATTCAGTCTTTTTTTCTTGCGAAATTTACCGTAATTTTCCTGCCGCGGAAATCCGTGCCGTCCAGCTTGTTAATTGCCTGCTGGGCGAATTTCGGATTTATCTCGACAAATGAATAATTATCAAGGACCTTTATCGGGCCGATATTGCTGGATGGCATATCCATTGCATTGCAGATAAGTCCGGAAAGGTCTTTTGGAAATACTCTTCTGTTTTTTCCTATGCTGACAAAAAGCGTAGCAAAATCTCCCTTTATGGCCCTGGCCGGACTGCCTGAACTTTTAAATCCCTGGCTTTCTTTCAGCAGTAATGCCGCAACATATCCTCTCAGGTGTATCGGGACAGTTTTTTTGAATAATCTTTTATACCAGTCAAGGATTTCAGGATCTTCATCAGATCTTATTCTGCTTAAAATGGTTTTCAGTTTCCCTGAAATAACTTCCGCATCCTGCGGTTCCTGTTTCTTATCAAATTTCACTTTGTTTTTTTCCTCCAGAGTTTTAATATATCTGGCTTCATCAGGGGAAAAAACTGTAATGAGCCGGGTATGCTCTGCTAACAGGCTTGTGAGCTCTGAATATTCATTATGAATATTTTTCAGATCAGTAATAAAAACATGATCTGTTTCCTGATAACAATTTAGATTATGCGGATTATCCGTGATAATAAATGTACGGTCCGCAAGTACATTCCCGACGCCCCTCCCCGAAGCCGAAAATAGGATAAAAATACCGATGCCGTTTAATTTTTTTTCTATCTCTTTTACGGCATCATTATCATTTGTAAAAATTATACCCCTTGAAATGCTATTTGCCAAAATAATTTTTAAAAGAAGAGAAACTTTATGATCCTTGTCATCTGCCTGATAAATCCGGTGTTCAATCTGGAATTCACTCCAGTCATCCGGAGTCAGCGTAACGGGTCTTTTTATAAGTCTGGTCAAAGGTTCACCCGGGAGATTGTCCCCGCAGAACAGCACAGACGTCTTTTTTCTGGGGAGCTTTGAATAAATAAAAAGTACATCATTAATAAAACCGTTTTCTTCCTGTTCCGGGCAGTTGATTATTATTTCATTTACCTCCTCTAAATTTATATTTCCTCTTCTAATATGATCAATTACTCTATCGGTTGTGCCGATAATTATAGCAGGTTTTCTATTAAGCTGCCGCAGTTCTTTTTTCGTATTGTCATCAAACCCCAGACAGACGGTCTGCGGTGTTTTTTTTCTTCTGGCAAGAAATCTGTGGGCAGTTGTAGTAAATTTTTTAATATCCTGACCTGATCCTGTCAGGATTAAGGAATTGAGTCCGGTCTTTGAAGATGATGAATTTATGATTGCGGATGCGATAATTGCTGCGGTTTTTCCTTTACAGCCTCCGGTCCTGATAATTGTATCTTTTTGGGCTGAAAGCGCAGGTATTACAACCCGCTGGAGCGGAGTCGGCTGCCGGAAACCAGCCTGCCTGATCAGTTTTTCGACCTGCAGGTCTGATAACGGATGGGAATCACTGTTAAACACGTTCATTATCCTATAAAAAATGCATCCGTTTTCACCATATAAACAGATATGCTGTTTGTCAAGAATGGAGTTAATATTATGAAGAGATGGATTTCTGCATTAATTATTATTATGATGGCCGCCGGAGCGCTATCAGCGGAAAAATTCAGGTTTATATATAATGTTGGTGAAAAATACAGGGTAATGTCTGAAGTTGATGAGAAGATTTTTATTAATGGAGTTTATATCCAGAGGGTAAATATCCTGAATAAAATCGCCATCGAAGTAGTTGAAAAAGAAGACAGCAACGGATTTTTAAGCGGTGTTTTCCAGATATCGGAAAAAGAGTTCAATTCCCCAAATCCGTATAGGCTTACAGATGAAACAATCTCGGAATACTGGTGTGATGAATTCGGACATATGGATATTGAAGATAAATATTATATGCCGGTTGTGCGGAATGTGCCTGTATTTCCTGTACAGGATATAAAGCCCGGAGACATCTGGACCGGAGAAGGTGAAGAAGTGCATGATTTCTCAGGCTGGGGTATTGCGGATCCGTTCCGCTTTCCTGTCTACATAAATTATTCATATCTGGGGAAAGGAGAACTGGACGGCAGTGAATATGATCTTTTTTCGGTTAAGTATAATGTTTTTTACAAGCCGGCCAGATTTTATGGTATGCCGGACCTTTATCCTGTGCTTATCAGCGGATATTCCGAACAGGTTGTCTACTGGAACAGTGACGAAGGAAGGCCTTTTGCCTACCAGGAAGAGTTTGATTTTCTTTTTGAGTTCGCTGACGGTTCCAGTTACGAAGCTTTGGGTACTGCCCGGTCCATAACCATCGAATCGAGTTATATGGACAAGGAAAAAATAGCTGATGATATCAAAGCGGAAATAGAAAACAACGGTCTTCGGGATACCGGAGTAAAAAGTGATGAAGAAGGTGTAACAATAACCCTTTCAAACATACAGTTCCAGCCTGATTCAGCGGTACTTCTTGAAAGTGAAAAGCAGAAACTCATAAGAATTGCTGATATTTTAAAACAGTATCCGGACAGAGACATCAGAATTACCGGACATACGGCTCTGGCCGGGACCGCCGAAGGCCGACTCAATCTATCGATAGAAAGGGCCAGGGCTGTCGGTGAATTTCTCCTGTCACTCGGCGTAAGGGACGAATCACAAATGATAATAAATGGGGTTGGGGCAACGCAGCCAGTTGCCGATAATAATTCTGAAGAGGGCATGAAGAAAAACCGCAGGGTTGAAATTACAATACTGGAAAACTAGATGAGAAAGTTTTTTAAAGCAGTAAAAATATTCTACGCAAAAAACAAGTATGCCGGAATAATAACCATATTTCTGCTTCTGTTTATTCTTCCCGGCGCTTTTGTATTCCTTGTTGAAAAGCTGGGAAACGGGCAATTCGGGACCATTTTTGACGGATGGTGGTGGGCCATCATCACTTTCAGCACCACGGGCTACGGCGACAAGGTGCCGCTGACAGCTGCAGGTAAAATAGCTGCCGTCTTTACCATTTTTATCGGGATTGGTGCCATGAGCGTTCTGTCAGGAACGCTGGCATCTATCTTTGTCGAGAGAAATACGCTGGCCAGGAGAGGGCTTATGGATTTCAGAAAAAAAAGCGGACATTATATTATCTGCGGCTGGAAAGACCACATGAAGGACATTCTGATGGATATTCTGTCAGTAACGCCGGAGCTTGTTTCTGATGATATAGTTCTTGTATCAAATGTGGATATTCAGAAAGTTGAGGAAATAAAGGAAGAAAAGAAACTCGGAAACCTCAATTTCGTCAGGGGTGATTACTTCTCGGAAAGCACCCTGAACAGGGCAAATGTAAAATCGGCAAAAAAAGTGGTTGTTCTGGCCGACACATTTGAAAGCACGGCTATTTCCGAAGTTGATTCAAAAACAGTCATGACAGTTCTGGCCGTTAAAGCCTTATCCAGGGATATATATACCTGCGCGGAAATACTGGATAAAAAATACGAAAGTTATCTGAATCAGGCTATGTGCGATGAAATACTTTACAGCCGCGACATCAGCCGAAGGGTAATTGCCAGTACATCAGCAACTAACGGAATGGCGCATATATTCCATGAGCTTCTGGCCCATGAAAACAGTTCAGGGCGGCTTACTACCGAACCGATCCCCGAGGAATGGGTCGGAAAGAATTACGGTGAATTCAAGGCTGGTATTGGCGTTAAATCTCAAAGGATTTTTCTCGGCGTGCTTGAAAACACGGGTTCTCCCAACAGGATAAAAATGGAAGCCCTGCGGGAGGCACAGAAGACATCCGATATTTCCAAACTTGTGTCCAATCTTCAGAATGTAAAAGGACTTGAAATAAACAAACCGGTGCTTGTGCCGGCAGATGATTATGTACTCCAGAGATATGCGCGGGTCATTGTCCTTGAAAGGCGGATATAAATGGAACATGCTGATATTGAAAAACTGAAACAGATCCCGCTTTTTTCCGAAATCAGGAAAAACCAGAAGAGTATGGAAAAACTTGCTGATATCTGTAAACCCAGATATTACAAAAAAGGCGATGTGATAATCAAAGAAGGTGAAACCGGCGATGAAATGTTTATTGTCATGTCCGGCGGAGTGGAGATACTCAAAAGAACAAGAGCGGGTGATGACTATACTGTTGTCAGGCTGCTGGCTGAACACAATGTATTCATTGGTGAGCTTGCACTGATTGATGATGACACACGATCCGCGACCGTCAGGGCAAGTATGGATTCGGATTTTCTTGTTATCCGCAAAAAGGATTTTGTCAGTCTTGGAAACGATTATCCCAAAATCGGTCTTACGATAACAAGGGCAATAGCCAAACTTCTGGCAGGACGCCTGAGGAAAACAAATCAGGACATGCTGACCCTTTTTGATGCGCTTGTAACCGAGATTCAGGGCGATAAAACAGACATTTAGCATTTGTACAAAAAAATAATTTGATATATTCTGTATTTATGTTCTCCAGAAAAGTGACAGTCAGAAACAGGGCAGGCATTCACGTAAGGCCGTCAACCCTGATCCTAAATGCGGTCCGGGGCTACGGCGGTAAAATACTCCTCAAGGCAAAAGGCATAGAAAGCGAACTGAACAAGCCGGCAGCAGCCCTCGACCTGCTGGCAATGGGCCTCGGCTGCGGTGAAACCGCAGAGCTGTCCGTTTCCGGACCTGATGAAGAGAATTTCGGAAAGGAATTGTCGGATTTATTCGAAAAGCATTTTGATTTCCCTCCCAGGGAGGAATAAAAGGAAGTTCATTATGGTAATCAGAAAAAATGATATGGAAATCGTAAACAAGGAAAAAATGCGCGGCGGCGAAGGCACAATTAAACTCACCATGCTGGAAAAAAAGGAAAATATGAAGCACTGCCGGCTTATGTCAAGTATTGTTATTCCGGCCGGAGCAGGTATCGGCGAACATCAGCATGATGCCGAAACCGAATATTACATAATTCTTAAAGGCTCAGCGATAGTGGTCGACGATGGCAAGGATGTCAGGGTCGGTCCCGGAGATGTTGTGGTAACCGGCAACAGCGCCAGCCATTCCATCCGCAATGACGGCGCGACGGATATGGAGATGATGGCGGTTATATTGACCGATGCTGAGTAGGGGGCTCACGCTACAACGCTACGACGCTACGGGCTTGATAATAAAAGAAAAAAAAGGACTTCCATGAAATATGCATCTTTCACGGAAGTTTATAAAGTTTTCAAAACCCATCATACTCGTCGTGTCGTCGCGTGAGTTATACAATCAAATCATCCTCCTCGGGCAGGGCAATTATACTCACTGCCTCATCGGCCATCTGCATGAAAAGGTCCTTGTATTTTGCGAAACTGATATTTTTTATATCAGCCTGCGGGGCACCGCTGATATCGGAATTTATCTGGATTTTCAGAATTGTCTGGTCAAGTTCACGGTAGAGGATCTGTTCATCCAGATTTCCTGTAAACCTGTCTGAAAAATTTTCTGCATAAATCAGTTCGCAGATATAGGCAACTGCATTGCGATTTCCGTTTATTACGCTGTTGTGAAGCACAAATTCCATCGCGGCCGGATAGTAGTACAGAAGATTGCTGTCGTCTTTTTCAAATTTGAACGCACGATTCTCGGTCTTTTTCATGAAACAGCCCGGGCTTGTTTCAAACCAGAAGTAGAGACTGTTAAGCAGGGTCGGATGGGCTCTTCCGCAGAAGCAGTTTATATAGCGGAATTTGGTTTTGAGTTTGTGTATTATTTTCTTCAGGCGCTGGCTGAGTTCCCCGCTGTTCCCGGCAGAAACAATGAAGCCGGTTGTGCCCGGGTTTTCATCGAAAAAGATATCATCCGCGCTTCTTATCTGTTCGAGAAATTCCTGAAGGGCCAGTGTCCTCAACCGCCGCCGGTATGAATCGGGAATATCGCTTAAGGTAATTCTGACAGGCAGGAAAAGGCCGTTTCCGATATTAAGATCGTACTGATCGGCAAGTGCATGAAATGCCTCGGGTCCCGGCGGGATTGAGTTTATGCACTGCTGAAGGAAATAATTCCTCTCCAGATGGTTTCTGATGACAAAACTGTTGGCAATACCGGAATTTTCAATAAGGACCTGGTCCATAAACCGGCCAGCCGCTCCCCTTTTTGAAAAAGTCTCGAACAGGCCGTGTATGGTTCTCAGGCGCCTGCGCATAAAAGCGTAAAAACTCAATAAGCCGCCGGAAGCCAGAATCACAAAAAGGACTGCCTGTAGAAGCAGGAAAATTGCCGATATTGTTGTGCGGTGGGCAAAGAGTTTTTCCGGTATGTACAGGCTGTAGATTCTCGACTTGTCCGGAGATTTAAAGGAAAGAGTGTTATACCTGACATTCCCTTCAGCCTGGTCAGGGACCAGCGAATAGATATTATTGTCCATGGAATCCCTGATTTCAAGCACTGCACCCTGCGGCAGCGGAAAGTCGGGACTGCGCGGAAAAATGCTGTCCGTCTTCATAAAAACACATATCAGAGCTGCCGAATTAACAGCCCGGACAGGATCGTATACAATGTGATAAAGCGGCAGAACAGTCAGCTCATTCCCTGTTATTACAATCTGCCCGGCAGGATCAAGCCTCTTATCCGGGGAAGAACTGATCAGCTCGTTTCTCCAGCGGTATGGGTCTGTGTCTTTTATTATGAACCAGGAAGTAAAAAACTCCCGTGAATTCCTTGATTCAGAAAAACTTGACAGAATAATATCTTCATTCAGCAGATAAACCATAAATCCGATACCCTCCGGTATTACGCTCTGAAAATCAAGAAAACGGCGTTCAAGCTGACTGTAATCGGGCGAAGGATCCTTCAGGACCTGAATGGTTTCCCATTCTATTCTGTCCACAAGCAGACTTGACTGTTCATATGCAGTCTCAATGCCGGTCATAAATGAAGATAGAAGACTCTCCGAAGCCATCAGGGTATATTCGTCCCTCTGGACATGATATTTATTCTGATAGAAGAAAAGAACAAGAATAAGAGTCAGAAGGATTAAAACAGCCGAAGCAATAATTATTGCAGGTTCTTTACCTTTTAAAGTCATCAGATTGCAGGAATCCTCAAAATCTATTTCTGATATTGCAGATAATACCGATCTGCTATTGATTTATCATATATCAGATTATATGATCAGATAAAGTACAAAATCAAAAATAGAACATCTGGAATATCGAATTTACTTTTGATTTCTGCATCATTATTCCTTAAAATTAATATTAGCAAATATTCCTGGAGTGGAGGACTTATGTCATTTATCAGTGCCATTGAACAGCGTTTGGAACATATTGAACAGGATGTTTCTCACGGGATAAATCCCGACCGGGGACAGGTGCATCTTTCGGCAGCTGATGTCCAGTGGCTTATCCTTCTGGCCAAAAACGCAGCCCGGCGCGAACCGGTAATTACAAAAAAGCAGGCAAAAATAACAAGAGTGATATATTTCCTTTTTCTTTCAGCCCTCGGGGTACTTTCAATTACGGGCATCGTCTGGGGGATATGGACCATTATAAAGCTTATAGGCTCCTGAACCACAGGGGGGCACAGAGGGCACAGAGAGACGCAGATGATTCACATCAAACGGATTGCCATCATATATTTAATTTAATAAAATCTTTGATTTTTTGGTTTTTACAAACCTGAAAAAGAATTAGATATAAAAAAAAGAAAACACGGAAACCCGACAGGCTTTCACTAATGACTCTGTGTTCTCTATGCCCTCTGTGGTTTATATTAAACGAGGCAGTCGTTATACACAGTAATGTATTTCACGATATAATCGAGAGCCGCCGGCTTCAGGAAAGAAGCCTCTTCCATAAGTTCACTAATAAACCGGCTGACGATTTTTCCGGGGGATGGACGTACCTGCGCTGACAGCCTGCCGGAGAGGATATAATCATCTTCGTTTTCAGAATTAAAGTGATGACTTATTTTATTATCGGCTTTGCAGAATATTTTCTCATGGCCAAGCTTGTCATAATTCCATTTGAAACCGGAAACTTTTCCGCCGCGCCGGTCATAAATGAGAACCAGATCCATCGTTTCGCTTTTATACCATTTTAAAAATTCCTGCATAATGGCCTTTTTTGTTTCAATGCCCCTAACCATATGCGATCCCAAAGAATATTTAATTGCCCGCAAATCCTTTGCGGATTTAACGGTCAATTTAAGTTTAGTCCTGTTTTTCTGAAAAATCAAATGATTTGACTAAATAAATTAAATGGATATTTTGGAATTTATCTGACTGATGAATTTTTCCTTCAAATCAGGCGGAAGAAAACTTCCCCTGAAGCCATTTATAACAAGCTCAGCCGTATTTTCCGGACCTGGCGCAAATGCCGCATCAAGGGCCTGATAATTTTCATTCAGATAACCGCAGAAATAGGCCGGATCATCGCTGATGACAGTAACCCGTACACCGCGGTCCATCAGC
>CAZKOK010000108.1:0-9848 GCA_964554355.1 uncultured Spirochaetia bacterium
CATTCTGCTTGCACGACAGGTAGGTGTGCCTGCAATTATAGTTTTTATGAACAAGACGGACCAGGTAGACGATCCTGAACTTATCGAGCTCGTAGAAGAAGAAGTTCGCGATGTACTTAATGAATATGAGTTCCCCGGAAATGATACTCCGATTATCAAGGGTTCCGCTTTTGAAGCAATGAACGCTATTGATGATGCTGAAAAAACAAAATGTATCGTTGAACTGCTTGATGCTATGGATTCATATTTTCCGGTACCTGAAAGAGCTGTTGATCAGCCTTTCCTTATGCCGATTGAAGATATTTTCTCAATCCAGGGACGTGGTACTGTAGTAACCGGTAGAATTGAACGCGGTGTTCTTCATGTCGGCGACGAAGTTGAAATCGTAGGTATTCGTGAAACTTCAAAAACCACATGTACCGGTGTTGAAATGTTCAACAAACTGCTTGACGAAGGTCAGGCCGGTGACAACGTAGGGGCCCTGCTCCGCGGTGTTGATAAAAAAGAAGTTGAGAGGGGACAGGTCCTTGCCAAACCGGGATCAATTACTCCTCACATGAAATTCAAGGGAGCTATTTACTGCTTAACAAGAGAAGAAGGCGGACGTCATAATCCTTTCTTTACAGGATACAGACCCCAGTTCTATTTCAGAACCACTGACATTACAGGTACTGTAACTCTTCCCGAAGACAAACAGATGGTAATGCCCGGTGACCACACTGAAATTATAGTTGAACTTCTTCACCCGATTGCAATGGAAAAAGGTCTCCGCTTCGCTATCCGTGAAGGCGGCAGAACTGTAGCCAGCGGTCAGGTAACAGAAATTATCGAATAGTCTGGTTTATATTGGTCCTGCGGCCTGACGGCTGCGGGACTCACTTTTTGGAGGAACAATGGCCAAGGATAAAATCCGGGTAAGGCTTAGAGGTTTTGACGCAGAGCTTATTGATCAGAGCGCAAAATCTATAGTTCAGACAGTTGTAAAAGCGGGTTCGAAGGTTGCAGGTCCGATACCTCTTCCGACAAGAATCAGCAAATATACGGTTCTCCGCTCTCCGCATGTTAATAAAAAGTCAAGAGAGCAGTTTGAAATGAGAACTCACAAAAGACTTATTGACATTATTGATCCGACATCCAAGGTAATGGATTCGCTTATGCGTCTTGAACTGCCTGCAGGTGTTGATGTAGAGATCAAACAGTAAATTAAATTGAGGTAACTGATGTTAGGGTTAATAGGCAAGAAAATTGGAATGACACAGGTGTTTGATGATGGCGGGAATCTTGTCCCCGTGACAGTCATTAAGGTTGAAAAAAACATTGTAGTAGGCACCCGCACAGAAGACAGGGATGGCTACAGCGCCTGCGTAATGGGAAGTGTTGACAAAAAGAAAAACAGAGTAACAAAACCCTATGCCGGACAATTCCCCGAAGGTATTGATGCAAAAAGCTATCTTCTGGAGATCCGGGATTTTGAAAAAGAATATTCTGTTGGCGATTCTTTTGGTGTTGAACTCTTTGAAGGTGTCGGTTTTGTTGATGTAATCGGTACGTCCAAGGGAAAAGGTTTCCAGGGAGCTATGAAACGTCATAATTTCAAGGGTGGACGCAGCACACATGGTTCGAAGTTTCACAGAGCGCTTGGCGGTACAGGTGCAGCGACTTATCCCGGCAGGGTTTTTAAAGGTACCAAGATGCCCGGAAGAATGGGACATGAAAGGAAAACCATACAGAACCTTCGCGTAGTATCCATGGATGCTGAAAATCAGCTGATTGCTGTAAGCGGTGCGGTTCCCGGACCGAAGAGCAGTATGGTATTTATCAGAAAGGCTAAAAAGAGGTAGGGCAGAATATGAAAAAGAAGGTCTTTTCGGTAAAAGGTGAAGAGATAAGAGATATTAATCTCAGCAATGACGTTTTCAGCGTTGAGATAAGTTCAGGCTCTATCTATTATGCAATAAATAATGAACTGGCAAATAAAAGGGTAGGTACTGCATGTACAAAGACCCGCGGTGAAGTGAGAGGTTCGAATGCCAAACCGTATGCACAGAAGGGAACCGGACGGGCAAGGGCCGGGGATTTCAAATCACCGACACGCGTAGGCGGAGGTACCATTTTCGGTCCGAAACCGCGTGATTACAGTTATAAATTGCCCAGAAAAATGAAAAAAGCCGCATATCGTTCCATTCTTTCAATGAAAGCGAAGGACGATGCTTTAAGGATAATAGAAGATTTTACTGTAGATTCAGGCAAAACAAAGGACCTTGTTTCTATTTTAAAGAACCATATTCAGGATGAAAGAGCAGTTCTTATTCTGAAGGATGATGATAAGATGCTTAAAAGGGCTGCAAGGAATATTCCATGGCTAACATACCTGGCATATAACAGACTTAATGCGCATACCCTTTTTTATGCAAAGAAAGTCCTTGTTCTTGAAACTGCAGCAAAAAACCTGAATGATTTTTACGGTAAGAAAGGGGCGGATAAATGAGAGTTGATCAGATAATACTCGAACCGGTTTTATCAGAAAAATCGAATACTATGAGAGATGGGGATAAGAAAAAATACGTTTTTAAAGTTGATCCCCGGGCAAACAAGTTTCAGATAAAAAAAGCTATCAAGGCGCTTTTTGATGTTAAGGTTACTTCGTGCAACGTAATGAACGTAAAGGGCAAACCAAAAACAACGCGTACGAAGTCAGGCTGGCGCAGGGGTTCCACAACTCCCTGGAAAAAAGCAATTGTTACACTTGCAAAAGGTGACAGCATTGCCAGTGTTGAGTCTAATTAGGATAGGGGGACCTTGTGGGTATAAAAAGCTATAAACCAAGAACCCCGACTTTGCGGTTCAAGACAAGTTTATCATTTGATGAAATAACCAAAAAAGAACCTGAAAAAGGTCTTTCAAAAGGTAAAGTTTCCAAAGCAGGCCGCGGGGCCGGCGGAAGAATAAGTGTCAGACGCCGCGGCGGGGGACATAAAAGAAAATTGAGGGAAATTGATTTCAGAAGGGATAAATACGGCGTTTCCGGAAAAGTAGTTTCCATTGAATATGATCCGAACAGAACAGCTAATATAGCGCTTGTAAATTATGCTGACGGAGACAAACGGTACATTCTTGCGCCCAAAGGGCTTGAAATCGGCACTGAGATTTTAAGCGGTGAAAAGGCGCCGGTTTCTTTGGGCAACAGTATTCCTCTAGAGAACATTCCTCTTGGAATTACTGTTCATAACATCGAACTCCAGCTCGGTAAAGGCGCTCAGCTTGCCCGTTCTGCCGGAGCCAGTGCACTCATTGCGGCAAAAGAAGGCGATTATGTAACAGTCAAACTGCCTTCCGGCGAAATGAGAATGGTTTTTAAAAAATGCTCGGCAACTATCGGTACAGTCGGAAATGAAGATCATATGAATATTTCTATCGGAAAAGCCGGACGTGCCCGCTGGATGGGAAAAAGACCCAAGGTTCGCGGTGTTGTAATGAACCCTGTTGATCATCCGCATGGCGGCGGTGAAGGAAAAACTTCCGGCGGACGTCATCCTGTTTCTCCATGGGGAACGCCTACAAAGGGATATAAAACCAGAAAGAAACGGAAATCTTCAAACAAGTTCATTGTCAAGAGACGGAATAAATAGGAGTGGATTGTGGCTAGATCGATAAAGAAGGGACCATTTATAGAAAAGAAGCTTTATAAAAGAATCCTGGAAATGGCTAGATCAGGGGATAAAAAAATGATAAAGACATATTCCCGCTGTTCAACCATAATTCCGGAAATGGTAGGCTATACAATTTCTGTTTATAACGGAAAGACATGGGTTCCGGTTTATGTAACTGAAAACCTTGTAGGCCATAAACTAGGCGAGTTCTCGCCTACCAGAATTTTCCGCAGCCATTCGGGTTCGGATAAAAAGGCTAGTAAATAGGTGTTTTTATGAAAGATAAGAAAGGGTATCAGGCTATAGCCAAACATGTGGTAATTTCTCCTGACAAACTCAGAAGGGTTGCTAACGAAGTAAGAAGAAAACCGTATACAGAAGCTGTGGCGATTCTTGAAAGCCTTCCCCAGAAAGGCGCAAGGCTCCTCAACAAGGTTGTGAAATCTGCTGCTGCGAATGCTTTGGCCCGGAACAAGAATCTTGATGAAGAAATGCTTTATATCAAAGAACTTTTAATAGATGAAGGCGCAAGGATGAAAAGAATATGGCCGCGCTCTAGAGGCAGAAGAGACATTTTACTTAAAAGAATGAGTCATATTTCTGTAACCTTGGATGAAATAGCAGGAATGGGGGCGTAAATGGGTCAGAAAGTAAATCCTATTGGATTAAGATTGGGAATAAACAAAACCTGGAAGTCTAAGTGGTATGTTGATCCGAGAGAATATGCGGATACTCTGCATGAAGACCTTGAGATCAGAAAGGTTCTTAATAAATGCACCGAGACACAGGGCGCCGAGATTGCCGATATCGAAATAATCAGGCATCCCCAGAGAATTACTGTAATTATTCATACAGCACGTCCCGGTATTATCATTGGAACGAAAGGTACAAATATTGAGAAGATCGGATTAAGGCTGCAGAAAATAGCCAACAAGAAGATCCAGATCAAAATAAAGGAAATCAAACGTCCCGAGCTTAATGCCCAGGTTGTTGCACTGAACGTTGCAAAGCAGCTTAAATCAAGGTCCTCATTCAGACGTGCATTAAAAATGGCTGTTTCTTCTGCTACAAAGGCGGGAGCGCAGGGAATCAAGATAAAGATTGCAGGCCGTCTGGGCGGTGCCGAAATGGCCAGGACCGAATGGCATAAGGAAGGACGCATTCCTCTTCACACTCTCAGATCGGATATTGATTACGGATTTGCTGAAGCAAATACTACTTTCGGTATCATCGGTGTGAAAGTCTGGGTTTTTAACGGTGAAGTCTACAGTAAAGACAGGAAAGAAGATGCGGGTCTGCTTGTAAAAAGCAAAAAAGAAAGCAAGAGAAAGGCCCCGGCAAGGAGTTAACGGAATATGCTTAGTCCCAAGAGAATAAAGCACAGGAAAAAACACAGAACCGTACTTGGCGGAGTAGCCACCAGAGGAAACAAGGTTTCATTCGGTGATTATGGTCTGGCAGCCGGTGAAAATTACCGCATAACCAACAGACAGATAGAAGCTGCCCGTATTGCAATGACAAGGCATATTAAAAGGGGCGGGAAAGTCTGGATCAGAATTTTCCCGGATTATCCTTTTACCAAAAAACCTGCTGAAACACGCCAGGGGAAAGGTAAGGGTAATGTTGAAGCCTGGGTTGCTATTGTAAAACCCGGAACAGTTATGTTTGAAATGGCCGGTGTAACAGCTGAACTTGCCAAAGAAGCCATGAGGCTTGCTGCAAACAAACTGCCGATCAAAACAAAATTCATAGCAAGAAGAGGGCTGGAGTAGGATAATGAAAGATAAATTTTCTGATTTAACATATGAAGAGCTTCTGAACAGGAAGGAAGAACTCCACAAAAAGCTTATGGGTGTAAGATTCGATTCAGTTTTGGGTCATGTTGATAATGATCTTGAAAAACGCACGATGCGGAGAAAAATTGCCCGTCTGAATACTATAATCCATGAGTTCAAACTTGGGATCAGGAAAGCGTAGGAGTAGATGATGGAATCCACTGTAAAAACAGCTGCAAGAAAGAAGACTTATGTCGGCAGAGTTGTCAGCGACAAAATGGATAAGACAATAGTAGTAGCCATTGATACAAAAAGGCTGCACAGTCTTTACAAAAAATATGTTACAAGAACCAAGAAGATAAAAGCTCATGACGAAGCGAATGACGCAAAAATGGGTGATACTGTTGAAGTAATTGAAAGCAGACCGATTAGTAAGGATAAATGCTGGCGGCTGATTAAAATAATAGAAAGAGCTAAGTAATCGAGCTGGAACAGGGAGTATCGCGATGATTCAGATGCAAACATATTTAAATGTGGCAGATAACAGCGGCGCCAAACGCGTACAGTGCATTAAGGTTCTTGGCGGTAGCAAGCGGAAAACAGCAGGTGTCGGTGATATCATCGTTGTTGCTGTAAAAGATGCTATTCCCAATGCGCCTATAAAAAAGGGAACTGTTTCAAAGGCTGTTATTGTTCGTACAAAAAAGGAATACCGCAGGGCAGACGGATCATATATCAGATTCGATGACAATGCGTGCGTTATCATTGACAATAATATGGCGCCGGCAGGAAAACGTATATTTGGGCCTGTTGCAAGGGAATTAAGAGACGGTATTTTCATGAAAATCGTTTCTCTTGCGCCGGAAGTGCTTTAAGGAGAATCCTGGAAATGAAAGATAGTGTAACAATTAAACTGAAGAAGAATGATAACGTTCAGATAATCGCAGGAAAAGACAAAGGCAAGAGCGGACGTATTCTTAAAGTCGAAAGAAGCAGGAACAGGGTTATCATTCAGAGTCTTAACATGGTTAAAAAAGCCATGAAAAAAAGAAGCCAGCAGGATAAAGGCGGAATTGTTGATATAGAAGCTGCTGTACATGCATCAAATGTAATGATTGTCTGCAAAAAATGCGGACCGACAAGAATCAAATTTGATTTTGATGCCGGAAAAAAAATCAGAAAATGCAGGAAATGTGGAGATGTGCTGTAATGAAGAAAGGATATATACCAAGGCTCAAGGGTCAGTATAAGGAAAAAATTGCAGCTGAAATGATGACGGAATTCAGTTACAAATCAGCAATGCAGGTGCCAAGACTTGAAAAGATTATTCTTTCGGTCGGCTGCGGCGATGCAATTGCCAACAAGAAATTTCTGGATTCAGCTGTTTCGGAACTTGGTCTGATTGCAGGGCAGAAGGCTGTAAAGACCAAGGCAAGAAAATCTATTGCGAATTTTAAAGTGCGCGAAGGATACGAAGTAGGTGCAAAAGTAAGCCTGCGTGGAAACCATATGTGGGAATTCCTGGACAGACTTATCAATGTGGCTTTACCGAGGGTTAAGGACTTTCGGGGAGTAAATCCGAACGCTTTTGACGGACGTGGAAGTTATTCACTCGGGATAAAAGAGCAGATCATTTTTCCCGAGATAGATTACGATAAAATTGAAAGGGTCAGCGGATTAAATGTAGCAATTGTTACAACAGCGGAAACCGATAAAGAGGCACGCAGTTTGTTGGCTAAATTAGGTATGCCTTTCAGGAAGTAGGGAGATTTTAATGGCTAAAAAATCTATGATTATAAAAGCACAGAGAAAACCAAAATTTTCAACACGGCTTGTAAGAAGATGCCGAATCTGCGGAAGACCGCGCGGATATATGAGAAAGTTCCAGATGTGCAGAGTATGTTTCCGGAAGCTGGCAAGCGAAGGAAAGATTCCTGGTGTAACAAAATCTAGCTGGTAGGAGAGGAAGATGGCTGTAAGTGATCCTGTAGCTGATATGCTTACTAAGATCAGAAACGCATGCGGTGCAAAGTATGATCGTGTAGATATAACAACTTCAAAGGTTAAGTTGGAAATTGTTAAAATTCTGAAAAATGAAGGGTACGTGAAGAATTTCAAGAAAGTTACCCAGGACGGGAAAAATTATATCCGTATTTTTCTGAAATATAACGATAGATATGAATCCATAATTCATGGATTGCAGAAGATTTCAACTCCCGGCAGAAGAAGTTATTCCGGATACAAAAAAATGCCCAGGGTGTTTAACGGGTATGGAACAATTATTGTATCCACTTCAACCGGAATTACAACCGGACGAAAAGCAAAAGAAAGGAAAGTGGGCGGAGAAATTCTCTGTTCAGTCTGGTAGGGGGTAATAGATAATGTCACGTGTTGGAAAGTTGCCTATTACAATACCGCAAGGTGTAAAAGTTGCTTTTAACGGTTCGATTGTTTCTGTGGAAGGACCGAAAGGTAAACTGTCACAGGAGATACAGCCCCAGATTGATGTAAAGGTATCTGATACTGAAGTGCTTGTGGAACGTAAGGATGAAACAAAGGCTTCAAGATCGTATCACGGTCTTTACAGAAACCTTATAAATAATATGGTTATTGGTGTCAGTCAGGGGTTTTCAAGAACGCTGTTGATAAACGGCGTTGGTTATCGTGCCGAAGTAAGCGGAAAAAATCTCGTTCTCAATCTCGGATATTCAAATCCGGTTGATTACCTGATAAATGATGATATTACAATTACCTGTGAAGGTCCGAACAAGGTCATTGTTTCAGGAATTGACAAGCAGAAAGTCGGACAGGCAAGTGCAGAAATCAGGTCAATCAGGCCGCCTGAACCATATAAAGGCAAGGGTATCAGATATGACAATGAACATGTTCGCCGGAAAGTTGGAAAATCCGGTATTAAATAGGGTGATTCGATGAAGAGAGTAATGCAAAAAGAGGCCAGAAGGGCCAAAAGAAAGAAACATATCCGCAAGAATCTGAATGGTACTGCCAAAAGGCCCAGACTCTCTGTGTACCGCAGCAATAAGCATATGTATATTCAGGCCATTGACGATCAGGCTGGAAAAACGATTGCTTCAGTCAGCACAATGAGCAAGGATTTTTCAAAACTGAAAAACAATGTTGAAGATGCTGCAAAACTCGGCGAAGCCATGGGTGAAAAACTGAAAGCGGCAAAGATAAAAACGGCTGTTTTTGACAGAAACGGCTATTTATATCACGGAATTGTTAAAGCCATCGCAGATGGTACTCGCAAATCAGGGATAGAATTTTAGGGGGCTGCAATGGATAAAGATACTGGAAAAATCCGTGAAAAAGAATACATAGAAAAACTTGTAAAACTTAACCGTGTTGCCAAGGTAGTAAAGGGCGGACGCAGGTTCTCATTTTCCGCCATGGTCGTTGTCGGTGACGAGAAAGGCAAGGTCGGATACGGTTTCGGCAAGGCAAATGATGTTTCTGAAGCAATCAGAAAAAGCGTTCAGAAGGCTAAAAATAACATGATTACTGTTCCTATAAAAAAGGTCACAGTTCCTCATGCAATTATAGGGAAATTTAAAAGCGCTCAGGTCCTGCTGAAACCGGCTGCGCCTGGTACAGGTGTTATTGCCGGCGGTCCTGTGCGTGCGGTCATGGAAGCCTGCGGGATCCATGATATTTTAAGCAAATCCCTTGGGTCAAAGAATGCTGTGAATATAGTGAAAGCAGTGTTTAACGGTCTTGAAAATCTGCTTGATGCAAAAAAAATAGCAGGCGGCCGCGGAAAAACAATTAAAGAGTTGTGGGGTTAATTTATGGCTAAAGCAAAAAAGGTCAGAATAACACTTGTCAAAAGCTTTATAGGAAGTAAACCCGGTCAGAGAAAAACAGCCCTCGCTCTCGGACTCAGGAAGATAGGCAAGAGTGCTGAAGTTACACTCAGTCCTTCAGTTCAGGGAATGATAGATAAAATCTCACATCTTGTGAAGGTTGAGGAGATATAATGGATTATTCAATCAAACCTCCAAAGGGTGCTGTAAAGAAAAGAAAAAGAGTCGGCCGCGGAATCGGGTCAACTCTCGGCGGTACATGCGGACGCGGTGAAAACGGACAGAAATCAAGGTCCGGCGGCGGTGTTCGTCCGGGATTTGAAGGCGGACAGATGCCTCTTTACAGGCGAATTGCTGTCAGGGGTTTCTCAAATGCAAGGTTCAAAACCGAATTCAAGACGCTTAACCTTGACAGAATAGAAGCCGCATTTAAAGAGGGAGAAACGGTATCTCTTGATACAATAAAAGAAAAAGGTCTGGTTAAGGGTAAGAATGTTAATGTGAAAATTCTCGGTAATGGTGAATTAACAAAGAAATTGACATTCGAAATAGAAAAAATATCTGCTCAGGCTATGGAAAAGATTAAAAAAGCCGGCGGA
>CAZKOK010000109.1:0-9792 GCA_964554355.1 uncultured Spirochaetia bacterium
TATAATCAATCCTGTTCAGTGTATTTTCAAGCTCCTGATACCGGTCAGCGATTTCTGCCGCCGTTACTTCAGAAAGACCCGGGTATATTTTAATCAACTGGGTTTCCTGATTAATATCACCGGATATTCTGTCATAAAATCTTGCAGAAACTGATTTGGGATATTTTACGATAAGCTGTTTGAGGTATGTTTTTTTTTCATCATCAATTTCAGGCCATACAGCATAGAGTCTGTCGAAGAAATTTCCATCTTTGATTCTGAACAGAACTTCCAGCTGATCGGGGGTCTGTCCGTTTGAACTGCTTATATAATCCGCGGATATTTTTCTTGTCTGTTTGAGAATTTTATCATCATTCCTTGTCATTATCTCACTGGCTGCAAGTCTGATTTCCCTTATTTCGGAATTTCTGCTTTCGGCAATTATCTTTTTATGCTGATTATAATCAATTCGTCCGGCTGTATAAAGCCAGGATGCATACATCACATCATCCGGTTCAGGTTTCCAGGTGTTAAGGTATTCAAAGTCTGCCTTTTCGATAACCTTTTCCGCAAGTTTTCCCCAGATAAGGGCTTTCAGCGAATAATCTTCCGAACTTGCGGAATTCATAAGATTGGTTATCAATTCCCTGTTCTGGAAGAGGTCCTGCTCAAGAATATTTTCAAGCGGCAAACGCCGTTTGCTTGCAAATGATGCCTTGATATATTTCAGATACTGCCTGTTTACAAAAAAATTCAGTCCAAGCCTGATAAAAATCAGCAGGATCAGCGGATAAACGAAATAGCCGAGTGGTATGAATTTTCGAAGGAAATAGATTGCCAGAGAAGTTATGGCTATTCCCAGCGGCGCAATTATCAGATTATTAAAGGCCATCGAACGGCCCCTGTACCTTATCGGGATAACCATCAGGGCTGACATAAATGCCGGTGACATAAGTGCTATTTCAACCTGTCTGGTAAAGTCCGCGACACTGAACATACTGATTATATTAATTACATAAACAAGAAATCCGAGCAGCAGAACTACACTCTGAAGAATAATCCCTTCTTTAAGAGCTTTTTTTCCCATTCCCGTCATACTCATTAGTCTTGTCACAATAAAAGCCTGGATAAGTGTAAAAACAGCGCGCTGGACAGCTATTACGCTTACAGTGGTATTCTGGGACCTTAATTCCGACACAATGCTGTTGTATTCAAACATTACAAGACCGCTTAAAATCCCGAAAACGAGAGTGCTTATGCCAAGGGCCCTTAAAAAGGGATTTTTTACAGCCTGTTTAAACCCTTCCCTTATTTCACGGAACCCCGAAACATTTCTGTAGCGCGGTTCCGAAACTATCAGAAAACGGGATTTAAGTCCCAGAAAAGTAAGAAATACAAGCCCGCCCAGAAGAGCGGCAATAAAAAGGACCCATTGTGACGGCAGGGTCAGTTCGATGGGTATTACCAGCAGGCAGCCTGTGGAATAGCCGAGGGCCCCTCCTGCAGCAACAAGCGGAAAAAGCCTTCTTGATTCCCTTGAGTCAAAAAACATGTTGACCGAATCCCAGAATGTAATAAGAAGGTAAATCCCGGCCAGAAACCTGAAGACATACAGCAGACTGTATAAAAAAGGAATCTCTGTTCCGCTGTGGTCCGCCATTATGCCCAGCCCGAAGGCCAGGCAGATAAAGGTAAAGGCCGCTATCCCTGTAAGTCCTATTTTGCGCTTGTCAATTCTGTCTGTAAATCCGGCATACCATAACCCTGCAAGTACCATAAGAAATGCGCTCAATGTTATCAGGGCAGCACTTAACTGGCTTACTTTTGCTCCTTGATTATCTCCGCTTTTTTGCGTATCAAAAGTATCTTCAATAATACGCACAAAATATTCTTCGTGCCTGTCCAGACTGTGTTTGAGAAACATCGGGTCGATTCCCGTGCTTAACAGGCCGATTATCACTGAAATGGCAAACTGCAGTCCAAGAAACGCAAGGACCCGCTGCTCTTCTCCTCTGTGGAGACCGATAAGGCTGTAGATTTTCAGTATGAAGGTACTGGTTCTCAATTAATCACCTTTCAGTATTGATGTTACCTTGTGTGAGAGGCTGGAAAATTCCCTGCTTAATCCGCGCAGCGCGCTTATCTTTTTGTTTGACTCCCTTACCTGTGAAGACATCTGTTCGATTATGCTTACCGCTATTGCAGGCATTTTATACACAAGATTCAAGAAATCTTCACGTCCGATAATTGCCAGAATACTTTCTTCCATTACCTTTGCGGTAGCACTTCTTGAACGGCCGTCCAGCAGGGCAAGCTCACCGAAACAGGCACCTGAAGTCAGTTTTCTTGAAGACTGCTTCCGTCCTTTTTTATCTGTAACTGACAAATCAACCGTGCCGGAAACGAGGATATATGCATAATTCCCCGGATCGCCCATTCTGAAAAGGATTTCTTCGTCGTGATACTCTTCGGTTTCAACTATCTGGGCTATTTCCCCGAGTTCTTCAAGAGAAAGTCCCTGGAAGATCTTTACTTTTTCCAGAAATAAAATTTTTTCAAGAAGATCGGACATTTTCCACCTCATATTGATTATCGGAAAATATGCTTTAAACAAAATTATTATAACCCCGAATTCAGGCTGCCCCAAAGCTTGTGTTTTTTCACCGATTCAGTCATTTTTCTGAATTATAAGCAAAAAAAACCCAATTTTCAAAAAATTATGATTGTATGACACAACTACTGTTGACACAAAACAAATTCTGATTTAAATTCATCATACAATTATTTTACAGAGGTGAATCAAAATGAAGACTATTCCTTTTACACTTGAACAGATCAGGAAACTTAGTGAAAAAAATCCGACTCCGTTTTATATATATGACGAAGAAAAAATCCGGGAAAATGCCAGGGCCTTCTATTCCCATTTCGACTGGGTCCCGGGCGGTTTTTTGAATTATTTCGCTGTCAAGGCCCTGCCCAACCCGCATATTCTGAAAATCCTTGCAGAAGAGGGTATGGGTGTTGACTGTTCCTCTCTGCCGGAACTTATGCTGGCCGAACAGATCGGTCTGGACGGAAGCAGAATCATGTTTACTTCGAACGATACTCCTGCAAGAGAATACCTTAAGGCAAAAAAAATTGACGCAATTATAAATCTTGACGATATCTCTCATATTGAGTTTCTTGAAGACTCGGCAGGACTTCCCGATCTGGTCTGTTTCCGTTTTAATCCCGGAAAGGACAAAAAGGGCAATGCAATCATCGGAAATCCGGAAGATGCGAAATTCGGATTTACCAGGGAACAGCTTTTTGAAGGCTATAAAAAGCTGAAAGCCAAGGGGATCCGGCGTTTCGGGCTTCATACGATGGTTGCCTCAAACGAGCTTAATCCCGATTATTTTATTGAAACGGCTGTTGTTCTTTTTCAGGTTCTTGCCGATCTGCACCGCGAGCTTGATATTACATTCGAATTTATCAATCTCGGCGGCGGCATAGGAATTCCGTACAGGCCCGAAAACAAGGCTGTCGATATGGCTTTCATATCAAAAGGAATAAAGGAAGCTTATGACAAATATATCTCCGGTTCCGGCCATCCGCCTTTGAAAGTGGTAATGGAATGCGGAAGAATGGTTACGGGACCTTACGGATACATGGTTTCCAGGGTACTTCATAAAAAAGAAACCTACAAAACCTACTATGGTCTGGACAGCTGCATGGCCAACCTGATGCGTCCCGGGATGTACGGCGCATATCATCATATCACTGTTCTTGGAAAGGAAAACGCAGCTGTGAAAATAACCGCTGATGTTACGGGGTCGCTCTGCGAAAATAATGACAAGTTTGCAATAGACCGCAGGCTGCCCGAAATTGAAATCGGCGATTTCGTTGTAATCCATGATTCGGGTGCCCACGGACATGCGATGGGTTTCAATTATAACGGAAAACTCCGCAGCGCGGAATTTCTGATGAAAAAGGACGGCTCGTTTACATTGATCAGAAGGGCCGAAACTCCCGAGGATTACTTTGCGACCCTGAAGATTTAGCCACCCGCGCCCGCCCTGCGGTCGCTCGATAAACAAAGATGAAAAGGATGTTTTTGTAGCAGATATAACTAAACCATTATTCCCCAGCTGTGTTTATCTTTGTTTATCTGTGTTCAACTAACGAAGCCGCAGGCGCAGTGGGTGGCAAAACCTCCCCGATCCCTGTTCATCATTTTTATAGTTGATATTTTCCCGCAAAAAGTCCACAATTTATATATACAAGAATTTATTTCCTGCGGAGGACAGCATGCCGACTATTGACCAGTTTAACGAACTTGAAAAGATTTTTCTTGCCGGATGCATAAAAAGCATAATACTGGCTGATGGAAAAATAGAAAATGAAGAACTTGCAGACCTTGACCATCTGATAAGCGATTTCAATTTTACTGATTATGACAGATACCTTAATCTGGCGGAAGAAAAAATTACCGATGATGAGGCATTCTGGGAAATGGCGGCAGGCATAACCAGACTGGATGTACAGGGTGAAATCCTTGCCATTCTGTATGAATTGTCAGTCCAGGAAGGTTTTCAGAACCAGAACGCCCATTCACTGATAGAAAAACTGAAAAGCCGCTGGGCCTGCTGATATCACGATATCTTTTTATAATAATTGCTCAGTAATTCCCTGAAAAGCAGTTTTGATGCCTGTCTTTTATTCAGTCCGGATACGAGAAGATTTCTGACTTTCGGATCTTTAAGCACATTCATCAGACAGCATATGGCATTAAGATAATCCTGCTGCATTTCCGGCGGATTTGCCACTACAAACAGGATTTTAACCGGCTCGCTGTCATAGGAATTATATTCAATTCCTTTTCTGGACAAACCCATTGTAATATACAGCCCTTTCAGCCCGTGCACTTTGCCGTGAGCAACAGCGACACCATGACCGAATCCCGTATTCTGTTGGTTTTCTCTTTCAATTACAGCCTTTTTCAGCTTGTCCCTGCGTCCGGTTTTTCTGAGAACTGCAGAATGATTGATTAATTCCTCGATCGCATCATATTTTTCAGTGCTTTCCAAGAACAGGGCCTTTCCGTTTCAAAACACAAATTCTGAAGCATCCCAATCACCTCTTATTATAATTTCGGTGATTTTCAATACATCAATTAGGTGAAAGTTTATTTCTTATTCAGTTCGTAAATTATAGACACGGCGAAACGGGCCGTGGATATAATTTACTTAGAACTGAAAAGAAATAAACCGAACCGGTGAAAGTTTATTTCCTGTTCGTTTCACAAAGCACAGCGCAGATGTCAGCAATCGCTGACATCTGCATTGAGGTTTTGCATAAAGTTTGTTTCTGTTTTTTTTACGTTCAGTATGCTATCGCAGCGCCGGCCCTTATTGAGAATGACTGCTGGTCGTAGCCGATCAGCGATTCTCCGTATCCAAGATATACCTGCACATACGGCATAATATCGGCCAGATTCATAAATGTCACATCCGCCTGGAGCCAGCCGCGGCTTATATCAAAAGCATGTGCTCCGCCGCCGGGCCCGCCGGTTACCCTGATTTCATGAAGGACATACGGGATCATTATAAAAGCCTGAAATTCATATGAGCTCATATAATCCTGGATATCAAGATTTGTTCCGTCCCAGTCAGTGGTAAAATCAGGATGAATATCCCATGTCATCCAGAAATATTTTACAGAAAGACCGACGGCCAGGGCATCGCCGTACTTTATCTGTACTTTTGCATAAATTCTGTCATATGCCCTTGATGTATCACCGGATGTTCCTGTCGATTTATGTTCAATCCCCAGCTGAAAATAATCAAAAACCGGAACTTCCACGTCGCCGGCAAAATTATGTCCGGATTCAAAACGCCAGAAAAAGTCCGGATTATAAACCGTTTCAACAAAGGGCGCTGAACCGTCGGCATTAAAAAAATCCCAGAACATTGTCTGAGTATAGGCAAGATAAAAACCCAGCCTTATTGCGGAAAACAGTTCCACCTTAAAACTCATGCCGACTTTTACAAGCTGCTGGGTGTTAATCCCGATATCATTCAGGCTGATATTTTCACTGTCTGCACTGAAATTACCGAAAGGAACATCAATCCCGAATGCCATATAATTCAGACCGTACGGGGACAGATTATCAAGTCCTGATTTTTCGTCACCTTCTGCATAGATATTGATAACTGAACACACTATTATAACAATCAACAAGATTTTCCTGATCATATACTCTCCTTCTTCTTCATTATGTTATAATTATATCCGGTTTTCGCCATTTTTCAAAAATTTTGAGTAAAAAATATTCTAATTAATGGCCTGGCTCCGGCAGTATATCTGCCAAAGTCTGAAACCGGATTCCCGTGTACATGTACATCATTTTTCATTTCTGTTAATATACCTGTGTTATGAGAATTGAAATTATTTATACAGATTATAAAGCAGACGGCAGGGCCCTTCGTGTACTTCACAATCTGAAAAGTCATGTTTCGGATAAAATTGAAGAACTCGTTCTTGTCGATGTATACCTTACCGATTGCCCGGGACTGACCGGAAATCAGGCTGCGGAAATTTTCTGCGACCCCGTTTCCCAAAGCATAACCGTTGACAGCCCCGCCGCCGAAACGATAAATGAATATAAATGGGACTACCTGATTGAAATTACATATAAACCCGGCGTTACGGACCCTGTAGCCGTCACGGCACGGGAAGCTATTGAAAGTGAACTCGAAAAGAAACTTCCTCAATACACGCGGGTCCAGACAGCCGTCCAGTATCTGGTAAAATGCAGGGAACTTGATGGAACTGAACTGAAAAAACTTAAAAGTTATCTGTATAACAGTCTGATTCAGCGTGCCGCCCTTATTTCAAGATCTGAATTTTCCCGCGATTTTCTTCCGCCTGTATATGATAATGAGGTGGCTCCCTCCGATCTGAAAGTCCTTGAATATGATGTTGCAGGTATGGATATTAAAGAGCTTAATGAGCTTTCAAAGGCACGGCTTCTCGCTCTTTCGGAAGACGAACTGCAGACCGTAAAAAACTGTTATGCCGATCCGCAGACAGTCAAAACAAGACAGGGAAAAGGCCTGTCAGCCAAAGCAACGGACCTTGAACTTGAAATGATCGCCCAGACCTGGTCCGAGCATTGCAAACATAAAATTCTTAATGCGGAATTCACTTATATCGAGGATGGAAAGGAAGAAAAAATCCATTCACTCTTCAAAACATATATTAAAAAAACCACTGATATTCTCAGTGAAAAAAAGACTTTTCTGCGTTCGGTATTTCACGACGATTCGGGCGTAATAAACTTCGATGAGGAAAATGAAATATGCTTCAAGGTGGAAACGCATAATTCTCCCTCTGCTCTTGATCCCTACGGCGGGGCAATTACCGGTATAGTCGGAGTAAACAGGGACATACTCGGTACAGGAAAAGGCGCACGTCCGATTTTTAATACCAACTATCTCTGTTTTGCCGATCCCGATACTGCAGACGAAGAAGTTCCCGAAGGGCTTCTTCCGCCGCGCAGAGTCCTTTCAGGGGTCCATCACGGTATTGTCGACGGCGGAAACCAGTCGGGAATTCCGGTAGTCGGAGGCGGATTTCTTTTTGATGAAAGTTATCTGGGGAAACCTCTCGTCTTCTGCGGCACAGGAGGGATCCTTCCGCATAAAATAAACGGCGAGGAATCATGGATTGCTCATGTTGATCCGGGCGATCTGGCGGTAATGATCGGCGGCAGAATCGGAAAAGACGGCATTCATGGAGCCACTTTTTCTTCACTTGCCCTTGACGAAGACTCTCCCACTTCAGCCGTACAGATAGGCGATCCGGTTACCCAGAAAAAAATGAGTGATTTCCTGCTGGAAGCCCGCGACCGCGGACTTTACAAGGGAATAACTGACAATGGGGCCGGAGGGCTTTCTTCATCTGTCGGTGAAATGGCCGAATCGTCCGGCGGGGTCAGACTGGATCTTGAAAAATGCCCATTAAAATATTCCGGCCTTGCTCCATGGGAAATTCTCGTTTCGGAATCACAGGAAAGGATGAGTCTTTCTGTTTCCCGTGATAAAATTGAACAGTTTAAGGCTCTTGCCGAATCAAGAGGCGTGGAGGCCACTGTTATCGGCGAATTCACAGACAGCGGATTCATAGAAGCCCGCTTTGAAGGTAAACCTGCAGGTCTTCTTGATATAAATTTCCTTCACGGCGGACTTCCTCCAATGCATCTGCGTGCCGTCTGGAAAAACAGAAAACGGCCGGCCGCTATGCTTCCTGCGGGAAAAGACAGGGAATATCTGCTTAAGCTCCTTGCAGAACCGACAATAGCTTCCAAGGAAAATCTTATCCGGCAGTACGACCACGAAGTCCAGGCCGGGTCAGTGGTTAAGCCGTTTACCGGGATTGAAAATGACGGACCAAGCGACGGGGCTGTTTTCCGCCCCAAAGCGGACAGCCGCAGGGGAATAACGGTAACGCACGGTGCATGTCCAAGGGTCAGCGACGTTGACACATATATAATGGCCATGAATGCCGTAGACGAGGCCTACAGGGCCCATATTGCCGTAGGCGGTGATCCGCAGACTGCCGCCGTACTTGATAATTTCTGCTGGCCCGACCCGATAGTATCTGAAAGCAATCCAGACGGCGAATATAAAGCTGCCCAGCTTGTCAGGGCCTGCAAAGGTCTTCAGAAAGCCTGTCTCGATTACGGTCTCCCAATGATTTCCGGAAAGGATTCAATGAAAAATGACGCCATACTCAGGGGAAAGAAGATTTCTGTCCGGCCGACCCTGCTGATAAGTCTGATGGGAATAATCAGCGATACCAGGAAAGCCATGACTACGGATTTTAAAAAAGCAGGCGATATAATATATCTGCTTGGTAAAACCGGATCATGCCTGGGCGGATCA
Source organism: uncultured Spirochaetia bacterium (assembly GCA_964554355.1). GTDB lineage: Bacteria > Spirochaetota > Spirochaetia > CAZKOK01 > CAZKOK01 > CAZKOK01. The sequence goes on from CAZKOK010000109.1 coordinate 8,907, forward strand.
TATCTGGAAAAAGTAACAGGGCAGATGCTTGGCGATGCCGAAGCACCGGATACCGGCGAATCAGTGAAACTCTATTCAAAACTGAATCAGGCAATTGAAAACAACCTGGTCTGTTCCTGTCATGATATTTCAGACGGCGGCCTGGCTGTTGCAGTTATTGAATCAATGACCGGCGGAAAAACAGGCTGTGAAATTCATCTTGATTCTTCGGAAAAAATATCTTCCACTGCCCAGCTTTTCAATGAAGAACCTTCCCGTTTCGTGGTTTCGGTAAGTGAAAAAGACAGGGCGGAATTTGAAACGATAATGAATAATGCCCGGTTCAGGGAAATCGGAAAGGTAACGGACCAGAGAGAGCTGGCGGTATACCACGATAACTCTCCGGTTTTTAAACTTGCCCTCGAACTGGCTGAAAAAACCTGGAAAAGGCTTTAAAATGGACAAAATCAGAGTTTGTATTATTACCGGCTACGGAATAAACGCCGACAGAGAGCTTGCCGCCGCTTTTGAGCTTGCAGGTGGTCTTTCTGAACGTATTCACATTAATGATCTGATCAGGGACCCATCCCTTCTGGACAATTACGGAATTATCGGCTTTCCGGGAGGATTTTCTTTCGGCGACCATCTTGGCTCCGGTCTTGTATTCAGCCGCAAAGTAAAAAAGCACCTGACCGGTGCCCTGAAAAATTTTACTGCAAAAGGCAGGCTTATAATCGGGATCTGCAACGGTTTTCAGGTCCTTGTAAAAATGGGGATACTGCCGAATCTTGAAGGAAACTGGAACCAGGAAGTGTCCCTTGTCCATAATGATTCAGGCAGGTTCATTGACAAATGGATCCGAATGTCTGTAACACCCGGAAATAAATGCAAATGGCTTGAAGGCATT
>CAZKOK010000110.1:0-3084 GCA_964554355.1 uncultured Spirochaetia bacterium
ATGCTGTTTTTTGAGCATAATAACATGCAGTCCCTGGAAATGATGCTGGAAAAATGTAAAGATAAAAGAACACTCATAGTTATCGAAGGCGTCTACTCCATGGACGGTGATTTACCAAAGCTGCCGGAAATTACCGAGTTGACTGAAAAATACCGGGCCGGAATATATATAGATGAAGCCCATTCAACTTTAATGTTCGGGAAGAATAAAAGAGGTGTTGCCGAGCATTTCGGACTTGAGGATAAAATCGGAATAAGTTTCGGGACATTAAGCAAATCATTCGGAGGTGTCGGAGGATTTGTCTGCGCATCAAAATCACTTATCAGATATCTTAAAGGATATTCTTCACCGTGGAATTTTTCATGTGCGCCTGCTCCGGCAGTTTCCGGAGGGCTTATCAAAGCTCTTGAAGTAGCTACCAGGGACAATACACTCCAGGATAAATTATGGAGTAATACTGAATATCTTAAAAAGAATCTTCTGGCAATGAATCTGGATCTCGGCGGTACTGAATCTCAGGTAATTCCGATTATTATTGGTTCATCAGGGGAGCTTCTGATGGGATATGCCGCAGCAATGCAGAAAAGAGGGCTGTTCCTGCAGCCGGTCGATTTTCCTGCAGTCCCTGCTCATACACGGAGATTCAGAATATCCGTTTCTTCACAGCTTACGCAGGAAGAGATGGATGAAACGCTTAATATAATCGAAGATGTAATCGTAAAGGGTAAAACCGATTAATGGATTATGAACCGATACTGAAGAAATTCAGAAAAAACATAATAGCCGGACCGGAGCAGATGCCCGTCCGGCTTGATTTTAATAAAGATGATATAAAAAAAATTATTCCGCACAGGGAACCGTTTCTCCTGATTGACAGACTGACCGGAATTGATCCGGAAAATGAAATTATCTGCGGTGAGACATATATTGATCCTGAACTGCCGCTGTTCAGGGGCCATTTCCCCGAGTATCCTGTATACCCGGGTTGTCTTCAGATAGAAATGACCGGACAGCTTGGACTGTGCATGTATTATTTCATTTCAAATGATACCCGGGAAATATCAGGCAGTTTTACAGTTCCGGATATAAGAGCGACAAAAGTACTCGGCGCCCATTATCTTGCGCCTGTTGAACCTGGCAATACAGTACAGATTGCTGCACAAAAACTTGAAAGCGATGACTATTTTGCTTCTGTAATAGGCCAGATTACCGTAAACGGTAAAATAGCCTGTGTAGCTGTAAGTGAAGTCTGCTTTCTGGACTGACAGTATTTTCTGTATTAAAAATAAAATCCTAACCCCTGAATCTTGACATGATGATAACAGCATTCATTCCGCCGAAACCGAATGCATTTGACAAAACATGATTAATATTGCTGCCGTCCATAGTCTCTTTTATAATGTTCAGATTTATTTCAGGGTCCTTTTCAAACTGATTCGCTGTCAGGTGAACAGCATTCTGTTCAAAGGCCATGATATCGGCTATGGCCTCTACTGCGCTTGTACCTCCAAGCATATGCCCAGTCATGGATTTTGTGCTGTGAGCAGGTATTTTACTGCCCCTGTCGCCAAAAGCCCTGTTTATTGCAATACTTTCAATTTTATCGCCCAGAGGCGTAGATGTCCCATGACAATTTATAAGATCAATATCTTCGGTATTGAGGGAAGCCATTTCTATGGCACTTTTTATGGCCCTTATGGCCCCGTCGCCTTCGGGATGGGGAGCAACCAGATCATGTGCATCGCTTGAAAAACCGAAACCGGTTATTTCACAGTATATTTTTGCATCACGTTTTTTTGCGTGTTCCAGCTCCTCCAGACAGAGGACACCGGCACCTTCACCTATAACGAAACCATCCCTGCCTCTGTCAAATGGTCTTGAGGCAGTTTCGGGTGAATCATTTCTTGATGAAAGTGCCTGAATATTACCGAAGGAGGATATCCCTGATTTATTGACCGATGCCTCACATCCTCCGGCAAACATAATATCCGTCATGCCCGAGAGTATATGCATGCATGCCATTCCGATTGAATGATTGCTGGTTGCACAAGCCGAACTTACGGAGTATGAGGGGCCCCTTACACCGGCTTCCTGACAGAAAAATGCAGTACCGGTACTGGGAATACAGGCAATAAGATAAAAGGGAGAGACTGCATCCATGGATTCATTTGTATGTTTGATTATATTGACTGTATGGGAATTAACGCCGCCTGCGCCTGTGCCAAGTATGGCCCCGGTACGAAGGCCCTCTTTTCCCATATCAAGTCCGGAATCCCTTACTGCCTGAACTCCGGCAATAAGGGTCAGATTAGTATAGCGGTCAAGCCGTTTAAACATTTTTTTTGCAATAAAGTAATCTTTTACGTCTTCCGGAAGGTCTATTTCACCCCCGATCTGTACATAATAATCACCAATATCAAAATTACGTATTTTTCTTATTCCGGATTTGCCGACTTTCAGGTTTTCCCAGAATTCCGATACTGTATTGCCAATAGGATTTATCGTCCCGATGCCTGTAACTACGATTCTTCTGTTGGTGAAATTCGCTGATGGTAATCTCATGTAATGTCCTTTTAATGATGTTCATTATATACTGTCAGTGTTGACGGCATATTGTCAAGTATATCTGTTATACAGAAAGCATGCAGTAAATTATTGCAGTCTTGATATTTTTCATTATACTGTATAAAAAATAACAAGTATGGAATACGAAAATATTAAAAAAGAAAACTTCAGATATATTGGATCAGATTTTCTTGATGTATGGATCAGTGAAAAGGACGCTGACAGCTCGGAATATATTTCTGAAGTGTTGAAATATTATGGAATTGAAACGGATAAGATTAAAATTGTTTATAACCGCTACGGCAAACCGGAAATTGAAAACAGCAATATCAATATAAATTTTTCAGATACTGAAAAACTATCAATTCTTGCTGTCTGTGATTTCTCGGCTGCAGGTATTGATGCCGAGTATATTGATGAAAAAAAACTGTACAAATATGCCGGGGAAGAAATTTTCAGCGCGAGTGAACGAGATGAATTGAAAAACCTGCGGGACTTTTACAGACTCTGGACAATGAA
>CAZKOK010000110.1:3094-9776 GCA_964554355.1 uncultured Spirochaetia bacterium
AAGCAGTGGTTAAGTATTTGGGGAAATCAATCTGGTTTGCCGACAGCTTTGATGTATCCGGAGCATTAAAAAAAGGGATAAACATCTGGACTGAAACGGACAAAAAGTGGATTTATTCCTGTGTTTACAGGCAGAATTATTATATTTCAGCCGTGATCCGGAAAAAACCTGAATTATTCAGATTTATCGCCGGCTGATGCCAGATATGCATCACAGGTCCTGTTCATGCCTTCATCAATCATTACTTTGGGGCTGTATCCGAGTTCCCTGCGGGCTTTTTCAATTGAAAAACTGAAATTCCTTCCGCCCTGGTCAACTTTGTATCTTGTAAGCACAGAAGTATAATCAAGCCCGAATATTTTTCCGATAAAAGTTGAAAAACCCGCGGCAGCACGGGCAAGCCAGTACGGGGCGCTGATGGTTCGGGCGGAAGGATTAAGCCGTTTGACAGCTATATCCATTATTTCTTTCCAGGTTGTTTTTTCACCGCTTGAAATATTGTATATCTGTCCGGATGATGCTTTTTTTGTATATGCGAGGTATATTGAATCGACAAGATCGCTGATATAAACAGGAGCGGTCAGGGATTTTCCCTTTGATACAAGCGGCAGAAAACCATTCATTATCTGGTCGAAATACTTGTACATAACCGTGGTGTCTCCCGGGCCATACACATTGGCTGGCCTGATAACCGAAACATGGACACCTTTATCCGTGTTTTGCATAACATAATCTTCAGCTGCTTTTTTGGTACTCTGGTAATATGAAACAGGCTTGTAATAGGGACCTTCTTCCGTGCTTCCGATATGGTTTCTGAAGCCGTGAACAGCAGCCGAAGATATGAAAATAAATATTTTTATCCTGTGCCTGAGTGCAGAATCAAGCAGCCGGGTTGTTGCCAGGACATTGGATTCAACAAATTGCCTGTATCTGCCGACGTCTTTGGGATATCCGGCAATATGGATAATTCCGTCAGTCCGGGAAACAAGTTCGTCTATGATCTCCGGATTTGTAAAATCAGTACGTACAAGACAGAAACGGTCAGATTCCAGAATTTTAAGGGAGAGAGGAGGATCCTGTCTCCGGTACTGGGCGGTAACGTGATAGCCTTTTTCCGAAAAAAAGCCTGCAGTATGCTGTCCTATAAATCCGGAAGACCCTGTTATAATTATTCTGTCCATAATGATGTCCTAAATTACCTTTATAATAAGGGTCAGATCAAGAGTTATGCCCAATAATGCGTGAAAAAGCAGGGCAGGAATAATTGACTTTGTCCTGACCGTTATAATACCTGCAGACAGTCCGAAAATAACGGCAGAAACTAACTCGCTGAAAGGGTGTCCAAAATGAAGAAGAGCCGAAGGTATTGCCTGCAGGCAGGCGACAGCATAGATTTTCTCTTTTTCAAGAAACGGAAATATGAGGATTCCCCTGAACATTATTTCCCACGGAATATAAAAAAATATCAGATAAATCAGCGGATGAATTAAAACTACTGCAAAACCGTATTTACAGGCGAGTTCCGGAAAATAATGGGAGTACGGATAATATTCTGAAACTGTTTTATCAAAACTGCTCAGTATTCCAAGTATAATGGCGGAAGCGGCAAGAACGGAATATAAAACGGCAGGATTCTTTACCCGGGAAAGACATAATCCGATGTCAGAAGGTTTGTATCTCAGGAAAAGTGCGGCTGTAAAAGGAAGAAGCCCGAGAAAAAGAAAAGAAAAAAGAAATCTGCCGGCATACGCAGAAAAATCATATGGCAAGGATGATATCAGGGGTATTTTTCCGAAAACGGCGATATCAGCTGCAGGAGGAGTCAGAAAAATATAAAAAATCATTCCAGCAGAGCATACTGTAATAAGAATTATTCTTTTTATATCTGATGAAAAAAATACTTTTCCCGAAAATATACTCATATCAATCATATAATACATGTTTTACAGTCCTCAATCAATCATGACTGCACAGTAAATATCAGTAACAGAAAAACAATCCAAATATGATTAATTAGCGGAATTTTCATGAAAATTTAATATGGCTGGTTACTTGACATCGTATGGTAAACAGCTTAATTTAGGCTATAATATGGAAACAACAGATCTTCAGCCAAAGGCCAATATCTTCAGGATTCTTCTGTTTGTTGGTCTCAGTATTATTTCTATCACAATTATTCTTATTCTGACAGTTAATGAACAGACAATAAGAACTTTATCAAATTTCAGTATAACAAGCCTCATGCTTCTTTTGGGTGTGTGGCTTGTGCTTATTGTATCTGATTCACTGAGCCTTATGTCTTTTGTGAGGGGAACAGGAGAAAAGCTTTCCTTTTTAAAATGCGTTAAAACCGTTACAATAAGGATATTTTTCAATGTTATAACTCCTTTTACTGCCGGCGGTCAGCCGGTAATAGTTTATGCCCTGAAATCAGAGGGAATTTCTGCAGGCAAGGGATCATCCATTGTAATTACAAAAGTGCTTACATTTGCGATATTTTATCAGGCTGGGGCATTAACAGCCTTTTTTGTACTTTTTAATAATTACAGGAACGAACCGCTAGTCGCCTTATTTTTTGGTTTGGGCGGATTTATTTATCTGTCAATAATTCTTTTATTAATTTTCTCACTTATTAATCAGAGTTTTCTTATATTCTTTGTGAATATATCTGCAAGAATTCTTTCATTTTTTAAAATTGTTAAAGAAAAAAAAGAGTACAAAAAGAAAGCTGTCAGGGAAGCGCATCTTGCCAGAAAAAGTTTCAGGGAATTTTTCCGAAAACATAAACTGTACTTTTTCCAGGGTGTTCTGTTCAATGCTGTAATGTATATCTGCCAGGTAATGCTTCTTCATTTCGTTCTTATCGCAATTGGTGTTAACATAGATTTTCTGCAGGGTTTTATTCTAAGCGCGCTGATACTGTTTCTTGTTGCGTTTATGCCAACTCCAGGAAGTGTAGGTATCGGAGATTTAGTATTCGTGGTTATACTTAAAGGTGTTGTCGAGACATATATGCTTGGAATTGCTCTTATTATATGGAGGTTCTTCTATCAGTATCTGGGTGCAATTATAGGTATTGTTTCTTCATCGCAGATTATGTCGAGAATGATTTCAAGAATAAAAAAGAAGAAAAAAGCAGAAGAAAATGCTGCCTGAAGAAATCAGGAAGGATCAACTTCTTCATCGTAATCAATTGAATCAACTGCGAAGCCGTGAAGTTTGAGGAAATCCGTTCTGTATCCGTCCAGATCACAGTACTGTTCAATATTACCTGTTCTTAATTCCTTCCAGGCCCTGTTTACTTCTGTCTGGATATCTTCTCTCATTTCGAGATCATCGATACGTATGCGGCCTTTTTCATCAACAGGAGGTTCGCCTTTTCCGTAAAGAAAGTCGGTGAACAATCTTGCGCACTGTTCGATACAGCCTTCATGTGTACCGTTTTTTTTCATAATTTTGAAAAGCAGTGAAATATATAAAGGCACAACAGGAATAACTGCGCTGGCACGCGTTACAAGGGCCTTGTTTACAGAGACATAAGCTTTTCCGTTTAAATCCCTGAGAAGATCGGTCAGTTCAAATGCAGCATGCTCCAGATCTTCCTTGGCCCGGCCTATTGTACCTTCACGGTAGATCGGGTAGGTAAGACGGGGACCGATATAGGAATAGGCAATTGTCATGGCATTTGGGGACAGTACCCCGGCTTTTTTAAGAGTATCTATCCATAATTTCCAGTCCTCGCCGCCCATGACCTTTATCGTGGCAAGAGTTTCTTCATCTGTTGCAGGATCAAAAGTAACATCAGATACATCCCCTGTCATAAAATCAACGGATTTTGCGGAAAAAGTTCTGCCGATGGGCTTGAGAACAGATCTGAACATTTCACCTGTGTCAGGATCAGGACGGACTCCGGAAGCAAGACTGTAGATTACCAGATCAACATTCCCGAATTTTTCACGGATAAGTGAACAAACTTCATCTTTCATGGAATGGGAAAATGCATCCCCGTTCAGGCTGTATGATTCGATTCCTTCTTCCAGGCATCTTTTATCAAATGATCTGTTATTATACCAGCCCGGAGTACCGGGACGGGACGGAATTCCCCCTTTTTCAAAAGAGACACCTATGGTTTTTGCGCCGCAGCCGAAAGCCGAAACAATTCTGGATGCAAGTCCATAGCCTGTTGACGCTCCGACGACAAGAACAGAAGATGGTCCCGAAAACCGGCCGAGTGATTTTATATAATCAACCTGGCGTGCAATTTCCGCTTCACATCCGGCCGGATGCGCATTCATGCAGATGTTATTGCGGATTTTAGGCTTTATAATCATTATTTCGCCTGATTATGCCTGTCCTACAAGGCATAGCCATTCGGCTTCTGCTGCGAGTTCTTCACCGACAAAAGCCTTGCCTTTCTGTTTGATCATTTTTGCGGAAATCCTGACATTTCCAATTTCCATTTTAACTGTATCGCCTGGTCTGACCTGTCTGCGGAATTTAGCTTTGTCGACTGTAGCAAGAAAAAAGAGACTGTCTTCGCCAAGTTTGCCAAGCTCCCTTATGCCTGCTCCGCCGCACTGGGCCATGGTTTCCACAAGTATTACGCCGGGAACCACAGGATATTCCGGAAAATGTCCCTGAAAGAAAAATTCCTTATCCGTATAGGTCCTGTATCCGATTATTTCTTCTTCAGACACTTTTTCGAGTTTGTCCACAAACAGAAAAGGATCGCGATGGGGAAGTAATTCTTTTATATCTTTCATTCTTCAAACTTCCTTATACATAATACTCCGTTATGGCCGCCGAAGCCGAGGGAGTTGGATAAAACCACATCAATCTTTCCGTATTGACCTTTGTTCGGAACATAATCCAGATCACATTCAGGATCCGGATTATCAAGGTTTATTGTCGGCGGGAAAAACTGGTTCTGAATTGCAAGTACTGAAATTATTGCTTCGACACCTCCTGCACCGCCTACAAGATGGCCGGTCATTGATTTTGTCGAAGATACTTTTGTTTTATATGCATGATCGCCGAGAGCTTTCTTTATCGCAAGTGTTTCAATTGGATCGTTTGTCGGAGTGGAAGTCCCGTGAGCGTTGATATAATCAACATCTTCGGGAGAAAGCCCGGCCATTGCAAGAGCGTTTCTGATTGCTTTTGCAGATCCCTCGCCGCTTGAATCAGGAGCTGTAAGATGATATGCATCACAGGTCTGTCCGTAGCCTGCAAGTTCGGCAAGGATCACAGCGCCGCGTTTTTTTGCATGCTCAAGTGATTCAAGTATCACAATACCTGCACCTTCACCCATTACAAATCCGTCCCTGTCGCGGTCAAACGGCCTGGAAGCAATTTCGGGTGTATCATTATATTTTGTGGATAAAGCCTTAAGAACACAGAACCCTGCAAGTCCCATTTCGGAAATACAGCCTTCTGTTCCTCCGGTAATTGCGACGTCGCACATGCCTGCCCTGATCATCATCATGGCATTGCCGATGGCATCCGTACCGGATGCGCAGGCAGTTGTTATCGTATAGCATGGTCCGTGGAATTTATTAAAAATCGCCAGATTACCGGGGCCTTCATTGGTTATCATTTTTGGAATAGTCATTGGCGGCACGCGGTTCGGGCCTTTCTGAATCAGCGCATAATAGCCGGCCTCGATTGCTTCGAATCCTCCGATTCCATTGCCGATAATTACTGCTGCACGTTCAGGATCAAAACTTCCGTCAGTAAGTCCTGCCTGTTCCCTTGCCTGAACAGCAGAAGCCTGGGCATATTGTGTAAATCTGGATGTTTTTCTTACATCCTTTGATTCCATATATTTTGCAGGATTAAAACCCTTTACTTCCCCGCCTATTTTAGCGGGAAATTCAGAGACATCAAAAAGAGTAACGGGTCCGATACCGTTTTTACCTGCTTTTAGTGCATCAAGAAATTCAGGAACACTGTGAGCAATAGGATTTATTGTACCCATTCCTGTAATTACGACTCTTTTATCCATCAAATTCTCCTTGCTTTTTAATTACATTCTCATTCCGCCGGTAATCGGAATTACCTGGCTGGTTACATAGGAAGCCATATCGGATGCCAGAAATACTACCACTTTGGCAACTTCTTCCGGTTCTCCGTATCTTCCCATAGGTATCATTTCAAGCATTTTGGCCTGCTGTTCATCAGTAAGCACATCGGTCATATGGGAATGAATGAATCCGGGAGCAACAGCATTGACCCTGACTCCTCTGGATCCGACTTCCTGGGCAAGACTTTTGGTAAAACCGATCATGCCTGCCTTGGAAGCAGAGTAATTGCACTGTCCGCCGTTACCTGAAAGACCTACAATTGATGATATATTGATTATGGAACCGGATTTCTGTTTGATCATGGCCCTGGAAATTATTTTTGAAATATAAAATGCACTGGTAAGGTTAATATTGATAACATCCATCCAGTCTTTTCCGGACATACGGAAGACAAGACCGTCGCGTGTAATACCGGCATTATTGACAAGAATATCTATACCGCCTGCTTCCTTGAGAATTTCTTCCACAGTTGCAGAAATCTGTTCTTCATCTGCAACATTTCCGTGTTTGAAAACAACCTGAGTTCCTGTTTTGGATGCGATGGATTTGAATTCAGACATGCTTTCGTAACTTCAACGATTTCGGATATTAATTTCTTT
>CAZKOK010000111.1:0-9720 GCA_964554355.1 uncultured Spirochaetia bacterium
ATAACCTGATTTTCCCGGCCCATGAGCAGCACCACAATAATTCATTTCTAATTGCCTCTCTTGTTATGGGACAGAGTAATCTGGCTGCAGGCGCAACGATAGGGTCCAACCATAATTCACGTTCCAACGATAACGAAGTCGTAGCCGGACGCGGTTTCTGGCCGGGCCTGTGTACAAGCATAAAGCATTCAAGCGTTTTTTCCTCATTTACGCTGCTGTCAAAAGGCGCTTATCCGGCCGAGATGAATATTCCGCTTCCGTTTTCGCTTTTAAACAACAATGTCCATAAAGACCGTCTGGAAATAATCCCTGCATTCTGGTGGCTGTACAACATGTACGCGATGGCCAGAAACTCCTGGAAATTTTCAGACAGGGACAGGCGCAGAAGGAAGGTGCAGAATGTTGAATTTGATGCGCTTGCTCCCGATACGGCAGAAGAAATTATCCATGCAATTTATCTCCTTGAAATCTGGACCGGCGAAGCTGAAGCCCTGAAAAACGGAAAAAAAAGGTCTGCAGCCGAAGAAGCCCGGAAAACCGGAAGGGAAATACTTTCATCCGGGAAAGAAGCAGATGATATGGGCGTTACTGCTGACGGACTTGAAAAAAGCAGCAGGCAGGTTGTCGTGCTTAAAGCCGCAAAGGCCTGGAAAGCCTACCGCGAGATGCTTCATCATTATGCTTTTACCAATATTCTGGAATATTCCGGGTCTGTCCCCAAAGCAGGATTTACACTGATAAGCAAAGACCTTTCCGGTCCCCGGCAGAAGGACTGGATAAACATCGGCGGACAACTTGTCCCGGAAAAAGGCCTCGATAAACTGCGAAAAGACATCGGAAGCGGCAAACTCAAAGACTGGCCTGCAATCCATATGCGCTATGATGAACTCTGGGAAGAATATCCTCTTCAGAAACAGAAACACGCCTGGTCTGTGTTCTGTCTGCTTTATGAAACAGAAAACCCGGATATGAAACAATGGAATAACGCAATTGAAAAAGCAGCCGCCATACAGGACTACATCTGCACCCAGGTCCGTGAAACCCGCAAAAAAGACCACGAAAACCCCTTCCGCAGACAGACTTTCAGAAACGATGCCGAAATGAACGCGGCAGCCGGGACGATCGACGACAATGAGTTTGTCAAAGAGGTTGAGAAACAGACTGAAGAATACAAAAAGGGACTCGCAGAACTGCTTAAGCGCAAATAGAACCACGAATGTGGAAACGGGTCTGTCCCCAATTCACAAAATATCGAATTAAACCGGATTACACGGAAGTCCGACCATATCACAATAATCATTGCCACCGTTGCGCCGCTTTCCCTCGCAGCGTCGTCGCGTGAGCTATTCTTCCGGCGGGGTTTCTTCCGGAACAGGAATTTCTTCTTCCTCTGCAGGAGGTTCTTCCGGCAGTTCTTCGGGACTTGAATCTGTTCCAAGATCAAAGATATAGCCTTCATATGAGCCTGTTTTGGGAAGGTCGACATTTTCTTCGGTAATTTCCCAGGCATATTCATATTCCGGCAGCAGCAGGTCATTGTACTGGACGGGAATTGAGACATCATTCACTACAAAAACGACAATCATTTTGTATTTGCCCGGTTCAAGATCAAAAGAACGGTTGTTCCCGGCTTCAATAACCATAGTAATCAGATTTTTACCGCGGTCGGACATGTTGTCATTCTGGAAATAAACCTCAAAAATCTGGTGGTTTGTGCTGTTAATGATATTGACCCTGGCCATTTTCGGATTTTCAGCCAGATCTTTGCCAGTGGTTTTGCAGCCGAAAAACAGAGTCAACAATACAAGTGCTGTAATAATTCTGCGAATATTCATTTCTCTACTAAATTTATAGCGGTACCGGGGTATTGTCAATGTTGAATAGAATTATGAATGATTAATTATGAATAGAACCACGAATGGGATAATGAATCACACGAATTGGGAAATGGGGACAGAATTTCTGCAAGCCTTATGTCATTCCCCGCGAAGGCGGGAATCCATATGAATTAATCCTGCGGGAAAAGAGATCCCCGCCTTTGCGGGTCTGACAGAAAATAATAAAGGAACAACTCTGTGTTCTCCGAAAGCCCTATACTCTCTGTGAAAAACACACGAAAACTCACACCAAAGACCAAACTTCACGGCAGCCCAGAATCCTTCACTCAAAACCATTCATAATTTTCCCGATTTTCAGGATCCGCATTACCCTCTCCCCGGTTTCCTCAAGCAGTTCCAGGCCTTCTTTCATTGCCGTTTCCAGGGGCATGGCCCGGTTAACTGTGCTGATTACGGCGTCAATTCCATATTCGTATACGGCTGAAGCATTTTCTCCGATATTACCGACAATTGCTATGACAGGAATACCGAACTTTTTTGCCCTTACGGCTATGCCCACAGGAACCTTGCCGTAGATGGACTGGCCGTCTATTTTCCCTTCTCCGGTAATAACCAGATCAGCAGTTTTGATGATTTCTTCAAACCTGACTGTATCGAGTATTGCATCGATTCCGGGTATAAGCCGGCCGCCGAGAAAGGCCACAATTCCGGCGCCCAAACCTCCCGCGGCGCCTGCGCCGGGAATACCGGCAACATCAATATTCAGCTGTTCCTTTATTTTTTCAGCTATATTCATTAATCCTGCATCAAGTTTTTTGACCATACTTAAGTCCGCACCTTTCTGCGGACTGTAGACATATGCAGCACCTTCCGGACCGTACAGCGGGTTTTTGACATCGCATGCTGCCGATATTGAACAGCCCCTGAGCCGGCTGTCCAGTCTGGATATATCAATATGCCGGACCAGTGAAAGGCCTTTGCCGCTTAAGGGAACTTCATCGCCATTTTCGTCAAGAAAACGGACTCCAAGAGCGGCTGCCATTCCGATTCCGCAGTCAGTTGTGGAGCTTCCGCCTATGCCTATCATGATTTTGGTGCAGCCTTCATCCAGTGCCGCTTTGACAAGCTGTCCGGTCCCGAATGTCGAAGTCTCCATCGGATTTCTGCGATTTTCGGGGATCAGCGTCAGTCCCGAGGCGGCTGCCATTTCTATTACTGCGCTTCGGCCGGGCAGCATTCCAAATTCGGCTGTTACGGTTTCAACAAGAGGACCCTGGACAACAGACTTGGTCAGATATCCTCCTCCGGCTGCGACTGCCGCTTTGACAGTGCCTTCTCCTCCATCTGCAACCGGAACAATATGTGTCTTCATTTCGGGAAAAATTTTCAGGATACCCCTTTCAATTGCCTCCGCCGCAGTCCGGGAATTACAGTTCCCCTTAAATGAATCAGGAGCAATGACAATATACATTTTTTAAATACCCCTTTTGTTTTTTTTATCTTTGTTTGTCAGGGCGGGATTCAGAGTGTTGCAGGTGTCAACGATTATTGACACCTCCTGAATCCTTTCCTCCTTTAAAAATATAACAATCAGCATATTCCATGGATTATTATATTCTCTTAATCTATTATTAATACTTAAAGCAGGAAATTCAAATTTACTGCAATTTGTGGTATGCTACATAGTATAGATATAGATAAGGAATTTTAAATGAACAGAGTTACTCTTACAACTATTTTTATTATTTTCCTGACAATCCTGATGGCCGGGTGCGGGAGTACCCCGGAAGTTATTGAGACTCAGAGTGAAAATCTGCCATGGATTGACAGTTTTATGGAATCAGATCCCGAAGTTCTCATATCTGCAATTGATAGTCTGGATTTCAATCCTGATGAGGATGTAAGGCTCATTTATACTGAAGGCAGGTTTGATTTTGATTCGGAAGGGAATCTTTTAAGGCGTTTCCGTTATGTCTATCAGATAATTACCGAGCAGGGCAAGGAAAACTGGTCTGATGTTTCCACAACATGGCATCCCTGGTATCAGGTCAGGCCGGAACTCAAAGCAAGAATAACCAATCCTGACGGGTCGGTACATTTTTTGCTTCCCGAACATATTGTGGAAAATGCTTCACAGAGCAACAGCGGGAAAATTTTCAGTGATTCAAGGATTCTGAGGGCCCCTCTTCCATCCATTATGGCGGGATCAATAGTCGAGTATGAAGTTATTCAGAACGAGAAGGCCGCTTTCCCGGGAGCAGGGTCCTATGTAAGCTGGTACTTCAGACTTAACAATGCGATCAAATTTTCAAATCTGATTATTTCGGTACCCGAAGATATACCCTTTCAGTATAAACTTTATCTTAAGCCGGATACTGAACCTCAGATTACAGAAAACAACGGTGTGAAGACCTGTGTTTTTTCATCGGAAGATATTCAGGCCGAACAGGATGTAGAGACAGGTGTTCCTTCAGACCAGCCGAGATGGCAGTCAATCCGCTTTTCGACAGCCGAAAGCTGGCAGGTTATTGCAGCCGCATATTCAAAAATGGTGGATGAGAGTCTTGCGAAATATGATTTCAGCCAGCTTCTGAATACGATTGATATCAAATCCCTCGATGTCCGGGAAGCTTCCCTGCGGATGATGGATCTGCTTACCAGCCGGGTCAGATATACAGGCATGGAGCTGGGCGAACGCTCAATAATTCCGGCCGGCCCGCAGGAGACACTGGATCGGGGATACGGAGACTGCAAGGAGAAGGCTCTTATCCTGACAGGCATGCTCAGGCAGGCCGGTTATTCGGCTTATCTTGCGCTGCTTAACGTAAATAACTCACAGGATACCGACCCCGATATACCCGGTCTCGGTTCTTTTGATCATGCAATTGTATATGTCAATGAGGACGGCGGATTTTTTATTGATGCAACAAGCGAATTCAACAGACTTGGAGCGCTTCCGCTGGTAGACCGCGGAAGATATGCCCTTGTGGCTTCACCGCAAACAGAAACTCTTATCAAAACCAAAGGCAGGAACGCAGAAGAGGATTATTCTTATCAGCAGCGTGACATCTACCTGGCTGACAGCGGACAGGGTAAAATTGTGGAATTAATCAGTTACGACGGTCCCCTTGAAAGCAATTTCAGATCACTATTTTTCAATATGGATGAAGAACAGAGATGGAACCAGTGGGAAAGTTATGCAAATGATGAGTTCCGGAGTGAAAAGCTTGTTGATGTTGATATTCCGGACCCCGGCGATCTTTCTGAACCCTTTGTGATTACTGTTACAGCCGATGAAGCAAAAATAACATATACCGAAGATTATATATCCCAGGCCGTGATTTTCCCGAATGATCTTCTGGACTGGCTTCCGGATTTTCTGCATTCCGAAATAAAAAATGCAAGGGTCAACGAATATCAGCTGAATTTTCCCTTTTCCATTGACAAGGAAATCAGGATTTATCCGCCGGAAGGTTTTTTGGCCGCGGGACTTCCCGAAGATGAAGTATACGATCTTGGAACCATGACAGCATCCAGAACCATTGCCGACAAAGGTGATTATGTCGAGGTTCTGCTTTCGTTCAATACCGGCAAGACTATACTCACAGCAGAAGAATTCAACAAAACAAATGCTGCGCTTAAGGAATTCTATCAGAAAGACGGGCTCCTTATTAATTTTTATCATGAAGGTCAGATGCTTCTCGAAGAAGGAGACTATAAAGCTGCTCTCGAGAAATTTCAGGAGCTGATAGAAAAATCGCCTGACAACGCAATGCATCGCTTAAGGTATGCGCGGGCGCTCCTTCAGGCCGGTTTTGCTTCTTCTGCCGAGAATGCAATAAATACCGCAATTGAACTGAATCCCGAAGAAGCTGATTTTTATTCCGAACTGGGCTGGATCCTTCAGCATGATGAAATATCCAGGAGGTTTTACCCGGGATATCAGAAGGACAAGGCAATAGAGGCTTATGAAAAGGCAATTGAACTTGATCCGGACAACTGGAAAAACTATGCAAACCTGGCAATTCTTTATGAATATGATGAAGAGGGTCTCAGGTACACCAGCCAGGAAGACCTTAAGACAGCGGCCGGCTATTATGAGAAAACAAGAGAAATAGAAGATGTGCTGGTTCTGAACCTGCTGATTAATTATTTCTATACTTCTGAATATGACAAAATGAAAGCACTGCTTGAGAAAGTAGAGGACAAAAGCAACAAGCAGGCTTACACGCTTCTTTATGAAGCAGGAGCAAACGGGGCGGATGTTGCAATTAAATACGCTTCAACAATTACCTCAAAAGATGAAAGGCGCGAAGCCCTTAAAAGCGCGGTGAACCACCTGCTTAAGCAGAGGATGTATGATACCGCTGTTTTATTCCTCCGTGAGGCTGCCAAAAACTCAAGCGAGGCCATGTCTCTTGAACAGAGGGCCGATTATATATCCAGAATTGTTCCATGGGAAGAAAAGGCATTTTCGGACAGCAAGGCGGAAGATCTTCCCGGGATGTTCTACAGGGCGGCCGTTTTAAGTGATAAAGATGATTTCTCAAATCTGGAGAAAATCTGCGATCCGAGGTTCTATGATTATGCAGTTTCCGAAGATAGCGATCGTACATTAAGAACCGAACGGTTTGAAATGCTTCAGGAAGTAAAAGATAATGAAACAAAGAAAGATAACCTGCTTGATTCACTGCTGGCCGGATATACGGTAATTACAGAGGAGAAAAAAAGCGGGGCGGCTATGGTGAAGCTTAAATCCACTACAGGCGGAGATACGATAGGAGTTTTCTTTCTTCTTAAAGAAGACGGAATATACAAAATTGTTTCCGCAAGAGGGTACGCAGCTTCACTGGGTAAGGTAATTGTTGAAAGTTATCAGAACGGGAAACAGCAGCTTGCCATTGATTTTATGGAGCTGTTCCATAAGGAATATTATAATCTGGAAGATCCGAAAGACCCGTTCTTTTCACTAAGGCCCTTCGAGCAGTTCCTTAAACGGACAGACATCAAGGACTATATCCTGTATGCCGGAGCTTCAATGATGAGCGACAGCATATACCTGGATGAAGGGGTTGAAGTCCTGGAAAAGGGACTGGCAAAAACTGCAGCGAAAGATCAGACGTTGTTCTATTATGCGCTCTATTATAAATATCTCAGCCAGAAAAGAATGAAAGAATATACCAACGCAGGAGCCATGCTTTATGCATATTTTACGGAATCAAAGGAAGCATTTATCAGATATCTCGGTTCCAGCATAGATATGAATCCCGAATTTCTTGAAAGGGAAGCACGGCAGTGGATGGCTGCAAATGAAGAGGATGCTGATATCTACCATGTTGTTCTTCAGCGCTATGCAGATGAAAGGCGCTTCAGGGAAGCTGACAGGATTTTTGAGGAAATGACTGAAAAAAGTTTTGTAGATGCAAACGAATACAATAATCAGGCATGGATGGGACTGTTCCGTCCCGAACTGACCGATCAGGACCTTAGCAATGCAAGAATGGCGGTAAGCCTTTCCAATTCCGCTTTTGGGTACATACTTCACACCATGGCCGCATTATATGCGCAGACAGGACGATGTCAGGAAGCAAGGACAATGCTGGACAAGGTAATTGAATTAAGCGGAGAAATGGAAATACAGTCCATGGAATGGTATGTCCTGGGCCGCATTGCCGAAGAGTACGGAATAATGGATTTCGCCCTTGATGCCTACATCAAAGTCGAACCGCCGGAAATCCCTGAAATCGACAAACAGTCCTGCTATGCATTGACCCAGATCAGGCTGAAGGAAATAAAGGACCGGCAGTAAGAGTCAGACTCACGCTACGACGCAACGACGCTACGGGGGTCTGGGGTGGTGCAGGATGGACGGACTTCCGGGCGGTCGGTATGTTTGCGTGAAAGCTGAATAAATGCTTATCACAGAGTTCACAGAGACACTGAGGTTTGTATTATGGCATAATGGTCTGTGAATTCTATTATGCGGGTAGAATTGCATATAAAAGAAATTATCGGAAATAAGTGCATAATTTCCACAATAAGGTAATTATGATTAATACATACCCGTCAAAATCCAAAGATCATGTAACATCGGAATTCGACAGCACCAGGTGGAATCATTACAGGATGCGCCGGGGGGATACTGTTGTCCCGACCTACGCCAAATGCGGCACCACGCGGATGGAATACATTGTACTTAACCTGCATCATTCCGGCAGGGATATGCCCCTTTTACGTGACGTTTCTTCGTGGATCGAACGACGTATTTCAAGGCAGAACGGGAATGAACAGCCGGTTGAGGAATTGATAGCCTGGATGGAGCGCATCCCCTCTCCGCGTCAGATCAAAACACACCTCCCGCTCGATTATCTGCCTTATCACCGGGAAGTGAAGTATCTGGTTGTCGGTCGTGATATGCGCGATGCTTATCTGTCATGGCACAATCACCTTCTGCAAACCGGAATTTCAACAGAAGAAGACCCGCACGCTTTCTGGTTAACCTGGGCAGAGAAAGGAATTGAAGGCAATGCACCCGCCGCAGCCGAAGACACTGCCCATCCGCATTTTGATTGAGTTTTATCATAACTGGTGGCAATATCGGCATCTTGACAATATCCATCTCGTGCACTTCAATAATCTTCTTGAGAATCTGCGGACTGAGATTGAACACATCGCCGGTTTTTTGGAGGTAAAAGTTGATAATGCAGCTATCAATACCATAGCCCGGGCTGCGGCTTTCTCATCAATGAAGAAGAACAGCAGGCAATTGATGGGAGAAGGTAACTGGATGATTAAAAGGGACTAACGGCCGATGGATGGAAATCCTGACAAACGAAGATCTTGCCTTTTATGAAAGGGCAAAGGCTGAAGCATTGAGGCGGGGCATATCTGCGGAGTGCCTGAACTGGCTGGAAAAAGGACAGATAAAGGAATTGAAGAAGTTCTGAAATAGTCGGGGAAAACAGCAGCAGATTTTGATATTTCAAAAATATTATTCAGTCTGCACAGCTTGCCAGGATATCCGGAAAAACTTTTTATATACTTCACGCAACGAACGCCAAGATTAAAGCGACGCGACGGGGACCTGGGACAGTGCCGGTGGAATAGTTTTCGATTGCAACAGAGTTCTCCTTGTTCATCACAAACAGAAAGGGAAATTTAATTTTTGGGTTTTGCCGGGCGGCGGTGTTGAAGGGAACGAAGGTATTTTGCGGGCAGCTGAGAGAGAAGTGTTTGAAGAAACCGGATTAATTGTTAAATCAAAAAATATTGCATATATAGAAGACTTTATTGAAGATAAGAAATATATTTGTAAATTCTGGGGTTTTTGTGATCTCATAGAAGGAGATAATAATTTAAAAAAACCGGGAGCCTGATGAAACTTTTCTTATTAATGCCGGGTTTTTCACAAAAGAGGAGCTTCAAAACATGATTGTTTTTCCGGAAATATTAAAAATGGAAATCTGGGATGACAGGAAGAATGGTTTCTCTGCAATAAAATATCTGGGTTTCAGGCCCGCCCTCCGTAAGCCCATACAGCCCACACCAAAAACGTAGCGCCGCTTTTACCGTAGCGTTTGTCGCGTGAGCAATTCAAGAGAGTCACGTCCTTGCGTTCAAAAACATATCCAGAAGCACTTTATCTATTTCAAAGCCGTCTATACTTGTATATTCTGCCCCCGGACGTCCATGCGACGCTATCCCGAACGGCCCTTTAAAGTTCCACAACGCATATCCCCATTTGTTCTCTTTGAAAACTGTAAAAAGGTCTTTAAACCAGCGCAGGGCGGTTTTATTGGGGACAGAGTTGTAACAGCCGAACTCGCTCATGTGGACTTTTACATTCAGGTTTTCAAGGTCTTTCCATTGTCTGAAATGTCCA
>CAZKOK010000112.1:0-9697 GCA_964554355.1 uncultured Spirochaetia bacterium
GACTATTACCCATAAGTATTAATCCTGAAAACTCTGCAGAAATATATTATCAGGCATCTTTTTATCGGAGATTTATCTGGTAATCAGATTCGTCGGGTTTATCTCACTGTGGACACAGAGTGAAAGGAGAACACAAAGAAAATAATTTTAATGGATTTTTGCTAAATTTACTTAAAAAGAAAACTCTGTGACCTCTGAAACCTCCGTGCTCTCCGTGAGAAACATAATTTAACACCTGTATATCAGAATAACTGTCTTTTACGATAACATAGATTTATAGGTAATAGTCAGCACCTGTGCGGGAAGGACAGGTGGTTCTCGGAAATTTCAGTGATAACTCTTGACAAATACTATAAACAGGTCTATTAATTAAACGATTACTTAGTTATGAAAAAAAGAAACAAGACTGCCACAAAACAATTAATACTCAATTCGGCCCTGGAGCTGTTTGCGGAAAAAGGATTTGATGCGGCAAGCATAAGCCAGATAGCCAGATCAGCGGATGTCAATCAGGCCCTGATATATTATTATTTTAAAAACAAAAAGGCTGTTCTAACCGAGATACTGGACACATTCATCAGCAAAGCCAACAGTCATCTGATAGAAATAGCAGTAAAGAATCATGAATTCGGTTCACCGGAAATGGTGGAACTGATGGAAAAATACAAAGATTATTTCATGCGTAATGAGAAAACCCTCCGGCTTCTGCTGACAGAATCATTAAAGCAGAATAGCAATATGCCGCCGGTTTTTAAGCTTATTGATTCGGAAATGGGAAACAGTGATGAGGAAGCGATTATCCGTAAAATGAATGGAAAAGGATTCAATTTTGATAATGACAGCCGGCAGCGGAAGGTAACAGAATTCTTTACAGGAATCATGCCAATGATTATTTTCAGTCTTTTCCGGGAAAAATGGAGTAAATATTTTGGAGTAAGCGGAAAGGAACTGGACCTGCTTTTTGAAAAAGCAAATGAAATGACACATATGAGACATCATCTTGGTGATTAATTATTTTTTTTAATTATTAATTAAGTGAACGTTTATTTAGTTAAAAGGAGAAGCACATGACTGAAATATTTTATTTTTCAGGGACCGGTTTTACGCTGAAAGCGGCAAAAATAATGAAAGAAGAATTGAATAACGAAGTTGTTCTTACACCCGTTATCGGAGCAATAAGGAGCGGATATAACAGAAGTGATGCTGATAGAATCGGGCTGTTACTGCCTATGCATGCATTCGGACTGCCTTTGGCCTGCCGGGATTTTTTAAGGGGCTTCAATTTCAAAAACGCGAAATACATATTTTCTCTTGTCACCCGGGGCGGGGCGCCTGCCAGAATCCATAAGGAAATAGAAAAATACCTGAAACGGCACAATAAAAAACTTAATGCCTTCTGTTTTGCGACAACTCATAATACCTTCGATATCATTTTTAAAATCCATTTGGATCCTGAATTTGAAAAACTACGTATGGAATTTGAAAATACCGTCAGGAATTTTGCCAAAACAGTCAACATAAACGAAAATTCAATAGATCTGGGTTACAGGAACCGCTTTCTTGAGTATATTCTTTTTCCTTTACTGAAAAAACTGAATCATGCAACCGGATATTTCAATCTGCAGAATTCGTTTTATGCCGATGAAAAATGTATCGGCTGCGGGAAATGCGAGGAGATGTGCCTGTCCGGAAAAATAAAAATCAGTAACGGACGTCCCTGCTGGCAGAAGGGAATCCAGTGTCAGTTCTGTCTTGCCTGTCTGCATCTGTGCCCGGAAAAAGCAATTCAGGTCAGAAAAAGCAAAACGGCGGGACTCGGCAGAATTTTCGACAAAGATATCTCCTGTACGGAAATCGCAAACCAGAAAAGCCTGGTGATTTCCAGTGATCATTCATGATTAGATTTCCGCTGCCGCAACAATACCTTCGGTATTACGCTATCGGGCGATGTCTACCGCACGAACATCCCTCCGGGATGTCGTATAGCTTTAGCGGAAATGACAGGTGATTTACAGAAATAACAGACATTTATCAGCAGGCATAAAAAAGGCACAGAATCAATCCCATGCCTTATTCGTGTTATTCGTCTTAATTTGTGCAATCCTCGTGGTTAAAAGCGTTTAGTCCTCTTCCCTGCGTTTTCTGCGTGCAGCCCTTCCTCCTGCTCCGCCTGATCCGCCGAAGAATGCGCTTGCACCGATTATGAATCCCAGGTTATAGAGGATTCCCGAATTATGAACATCGTAAATATTCACATTTTTGGAAAAAAGTGAAACGATAAAAGTAAAGAATGAAATGAATCCATGCCACAATCCTGTAAAAAATCCGGCAACCTTGCCGTTTTCGTCTTCCGTTCCCGTTAACGAATTGGCGCCCGCCGCGCATCCCGACAGCATTCCGACCAATGCAATGATGATAAGAACAACCAGTATTTTCTTCATAATATATTTCTCCTTTGTTATAAAAATGCGGACTTGTTACTATATATAATACTAAGGATTGAGTGATTTATTCAAAAAAAATAAAAAACAAACGCAACGGCGCCACGGGCGTATCAAAAAATGAAAAAATAAATGACTTCCGTGAAATATATTTTTTTACGGAAGTCAATGGATTTTTCTTGAATATTCCCGATCGTAGCGTCGTAGCGTCGTCGCGTGAAGTATTAAAGGGTTTTCAAGCCTTCGGATAACTCCCGAAGTAACTCTCCGGCGGGCCAAGGTAGGATTCCTTCTCTTTTCCGGTCAGGATTACCAGTTTCTGGAGAACGACACCAGGGTCAACCAGCCAGTACCGGATTACATGTTTTCCGCCTTTTTCAATTTTATGGGTCGTGGTTACTTTGCGGATGTTGTTTCCTACGGCCTTATTCCAGTCGTCGTTGGTCGTTATCGGGTTCTGCCAGTCTTCCTGCATTTCCCCGGCATGGATGTTTACAATTTTCGGTTTTTCGTCATCAATTGATACGGCATAGCACAGTCCGGAATTATCCACCTTGAAATTGTTTGTCGGACAGAGATATACCGTCAGTTTTATCTCTCCGGAAGAAGCGAACCATGTGTTCCAGGAAATACTGGGTGATTTCCCTTCCGGTTTTTCGACGGATTTGTTTACAGGATATGTCGTAATCCCCGAAAGTGTCCTGCCCATGCCGGGAAGCACCTGCCAGTGAACATCCGGACCGTCTGTTTTTTCTGCATAATGTTCCGCATCAATGGATATGCAGCCGTCTGCTTCCATGAATGCCGTTTCGGTTTCCAGTTCCTTTTTTGTGTAATTCAGCGCATCTATTTTTACAGGAATCTCAATACCGCCTGATAGTGCGGTCAGTACTGCTTCTGCCTTTCCTTCGGGTGCTTTCTGCCAGTCAATTTCAATCCATATCCGTTCGTCTTTATCGGTTTCTCCCTGTGTCCCGGATATGATAATCCAGTCTGCTTCAGTTTCGATTTTAAAGCTGATTTTGCCTTTACTGCGGCTAAAAACTTCCAGATAATGTCTGCTTTCACCAAACGAAGAGAATTCAGGCAAAGATGCCTTTTTAGAAGATTCGGGCCACCAGTCTTCTGATCCCTCCGCGGCAATGCCGAATTCCGGACTGCTGCCCGGACTGACGCTTTTCAGTTCAGGCAGAACATCTTTATCGGGCTGCTGCCAGTAGGTATAGCTTATATGGTTCTGGTCGGCCATATGGTTCCATTTCCCGCCTGCAGTTTCACTGTTATAGATTTTCCGAAGTTCCATGTCTTTATCAAAAAGTTTTTTGACCCGGTCGGCCCAGTCATTTGCAGATACCCTGCCCTGCTTCGCATACAGATGGTTTTTTGCTGTTGAAACATGCAGATCATTCAGATTGGCACAGGCAAGCACCGGATATTCAACCAGCTCGAACCAGGCATCATGGTATTCTTTGGGCAGCTGTTTTTTTATCTGAAGCGCTTTTTCCGCAAGATCGTTGTAATCGTCAGCTACCTTTTCGGCTTCCCTGTAATTAATCAGGCTGTATGTATCCGGAGCCAGCATTTCAGGTTTTCTTCTGCCGTTGAATTTTGCATATTCCGTAATAATCATGGCTATTCCTGCGGCATATTCAGGTCCGAACTGCTGTTCCGCCCAGATCGCGGTGTATTCATCAAGCTGGTCGCAGTCCCATTCGTCAAGGTTCCAGGCAAAATCCAGAAAAAAGCTTAAAGGAAACTCAACGGGTTTGATATCTCCGACATTTACAATCCACAAACGGTCAATTCCGCCGTCAAATGCAAGCTTCAACTGCTCCCGGACCCGCGGCAGCGGGCTTGTGTTCAGCCATTTGTAATTGCGCGGACCTCCGACATAGTCAAAATGGTAATAAAGACCGTGTCCGCCTTTGCGGTCAAGTTCTTCCGAACGCGGGAGCTTTCTGATATTTCCCCAGTTGTCATCACAGAGCATGACAAGTATGTCATCAGGTATTTTGGCTCCCTTGTCGTAATATTCCTGGACCTCCTTGTAAACGGCCCACATCTGCGGAATTTCTTCCGGTTCCTTTCCATATTCCTCTTTTAGTACGGAACGCTGGGTGTCAAGGATATCAAGAAGCAGTTCTTCCCTGCTTTCTTCGGTAAGCGGTTCGTCTCCGTCCCCGCGCATTCCGACAGTCATGATGCATTCCCTGCCGCCCTGCCGCTTTACACTGTCGCGCCAGTAATCCATTATAAATTCGCGGTTTGTTTCAAGGTTCCAGTCGCCTTTACCATATCTCTGCCACTCTTTCCAGGCACGCATCAGCGGCTCATGGTGCGATGTTCCGATAATAACACCCAGTTCATCGGCTATTTCTGTATTCTGGGGATCATCATCATGAAAACAGTCATTCCACATTGCAGGCCAGAAATAATTCCCCTTCATTCTTAAAAGAAGATCAAATACATGAATATAGAATTTATGATTAAAACCGCCGAACTTCTCTTTTGCCAGTTCGCCAAGACAGGGATACTCATCATTTATAAAAAATCCGCGGTATTTTACAGAAGGTTCTCCCGACCACATGGTTTCGGGTGAAACAAATATTTCTTTCTTTTTTTTTACCGGAACGTCGGCAAACCAGTGCCAGGGCGATACTCCGATCCTTGATGCCAGATCGTATAATCCGTATATCGTGCCCCGCTTACTGCTTCCGGCAATTATAAAAGCCTTGTCAATTCCGCTGCCGGGATTATTTATGGTTGTCAGCAGAAAACTGTCCCATTTCCCCCGGATAACAGAAACATCAATTTTACCGGTATTTACGAATTCATCAATTACGGAAGAATGTCCGGCCGTTCCTGCAATTAAAACTGCTTTTCCCGCTGCATCAGCTTTTTCAGCCAGAACCGGCTTTACGTCCGTGACTTTGTTTATATCTTCCTGGAGAAAAGCTGCAACTCTTTTTACGCCCTTCCATTCATCTTCGGCAATAAAGAGGCCGGCTGCATTTCCGTTTTCGACAAGCGGAAACCATCCGTCCTTTTTTACGGGCGATGTATAGTTCTCCCGCTTTTCAGTTATTTTCATCGATTTTTCTCCCGCCAACTGGTTTTTTCCATTATAATTGATCCGGACCGAAAAATTCTATCGTATTTCATAATATATTGTAGAAAAATGAGAAAATGCTTGAGAAGTATCACTTTATTTACTGATAGTTTAATGTTAAATTATATTACCAAATTATATAGGACAGGAATATGAGCGAAATAATTGACAAGATTACTGTATGTATCGCAAGAGGAAAGGTCAGCAAAGCTGCACCCTACCCGCCCGATCTTAAAGGCCAGGATGGTTCTGACGAACTTACAAAATCCGCACTTGAGCAGGGGGAATCGCCTGCAGATATCCTTGAAGCCTGCAATACAGGCATGCAGAGAATAGGAGACAAATTCTCAAGGAATGAAGTTTTTGTTCCGGAACTGCTTATGGCGGCAAAAGCAATGAATGCGGTAATGGCCCATCTAAAGCCGCATTTTCAGTCGGGGAGCATCAAAAGAAAGGGCAAATTTGTCCTTGGAACAGTGGCCGGAGACCTTCATGATATCGGAAAAAACCTGGTAAGCATGGTTGTTGAAGGAAACGGCTGGGAAGTTATTGACCTTGGAATAGATGTCAAGGCTGATAAATTCATCTCTGCCGTAGAATCCAATCCCGGATGCATAGTGGGATTAAGCGCGCTGCTTACAACCACGATGGGAAATATGGCCGCTGCGGTTAAAAGCATCAAGGAAAAACATCCTGATACAAAGGTCATTGTCGGCGGTGCCCCGCTGACTGCGCAGTCTGCCCGGGACATGGGAGCTGACGCTTATGCCAAAGATCCGCAGGAAGCCGTTTCCTGGCTGGACTCGGCGACCGGCTGATTAAATATTCAATATGCAGGGGGACGGTTATGGGCATTTTGCTTGATACTCTGAAACAGAAAAAAAGACTTGTTTCCGACGGGGCCTGGGGTACTTTTCTTTATCAGCGCGGCCTTGCGGCCGAGGACTGTCCCGAACTCTGGAATGAAACCCACAGGAGTGATGTGCTTGCCATAGCGAAAAGCTATGTCGATGCAGGCGCAGATATGATTTTAACCAACAGTTTCGGCGGAAGTCCCATAAAACTCGGTCATTTCGGACTGGCCGACAGGGCTGCCGAACTTAACAGAAAGGCAGCCGAAATCTCAAAAAAAGCGGCAGACGGTAAATGCCTCGTCGTTGCCTCAATCGGCCCTACAGGCGAAATGCTTATGATGGGAAATGTGACTGAAAAGGAAATGTATGAAGGATTTATGATCCAGGCGCAGGCGCTTAAAGAAGGCGGGGCCGATGCAATTGTCGTGGAGACAATGTCGGCAATTGACGAAGCCGTACTGGCAATAAAGGCTGCTGTTTCCACAGGTCTGGATACTGCCTGCACTTTCACGTTCAATAAAACGGGAGAAAATGAATTCAAAACAATGATGGGTGTCGGCATCGGCGAAATGGTAAGTGCTGTAAAGGAAGCCGGTGCCTGTATAATCGGTTCAAACTGCGGCAACGGATTCGATCAGATGATTGATATAGTTTGCGCCATACGCAGGATTGACAGCGAAACACCTGTGCTTGTTCAGGCCAATGCAGGGCTTCCGGTCATGCATGACGGAAAGACTGTATATCCCGAAACTGCTGAAGTTATGGCCGGCAAGGTTGAAGCTCTGATAAAAAGCGGCGCCGATATTATCGGAGGATGCTGCGGAACTACTCCAGAGTACATAATCCGGATCTCAAAGGCAGTCAGAAAAGGGTAATGACCGGTATTTTACCTGAAACTGAAATCAGTAGAGACACTTATACCATTGATATTGATAAAAATGCTATCAGTATAGGCGATTCGGAACTGTATTCGGCACTGGGATACCCCGAACAGGGGCCTCCTCCTGAAATGGCTGCAGTGATTCAGGATGTGAAAAAAGGAATTCCTGGATTATGTGAGCTGAAGGCAGGTTACTGCATCAGGCCGTTTGATGCAGACGGCAGGCAGCCTGACGGAATGAGTATTGAAGGCACATTCCTGAAGATGCAGAAGATTATAACCGGTCAGATTAAAAAATCCGGATCTGCGGCGATTTTTATCTGTACGATCGGCCCAGGGCCTGAAAAATGGTCTAAGGAACTTATAAAAGACGGCGATCCGGCGCTGGGATATATTGTTGATTCCGCCGCGTCCGTTTTGGCCGAAGAAATTGCCGGAATTGTCCACCGCCATATTGAGACAAAGATGGCCGGTATCGGAATAAGAACAACCAACCGTTTCAGCCCCGGATACTGCGGCTGGGACGTTGCTGAACAGCGGAAATTATTCAGCTTTTTTCCGGATAATTTCTGCGGCATTTCGTTAAGCGATTCCGCATTTATGGAACCAAGGAAATCGATCAGCGGGATCGTTGGTACAGGAAAACATGTAAAGCATGCTGAATACATGTGCAGACACTGTTCGGAAGAACATTGTATTTACAGGTTTACACAACAAAAAAATAACAGGGGAAAAACATGACAGACAAACAGTGGGAAGACCTTAAGAAAATTATTAATGGAGAAACTCTGGACCAGATGCCGGCAGGCTTTGTAATCGACTGCCCGTGGCTGCCCAACTGGTACGGGGTTAATATTATAGATTATTTTTCAAATGACGAAATCTGGTTTAAAGCCAATCTCAAAGCCATTAATGATTTTCCTGATGTAATGTTCCTGCCCGGTTTCTGGTCGGAATACGGCATGTGCACGGAACCTTCAGCATTCGGCGCCAGATCTGCATTTCCCGGAAATGAATTTCCGCATGCTCACAGGGTAATCAGCTCTGCAGACGAAATAGATTCACTTTCAGTGCCCAACCCGGAAAATGACGGACTTCTTCCCTTTATCCTTAACAGGCTTAAAATTGCAGAGCCGAAGATAAATGAGGCAGGCCATAAAATCCGTTTTGCAGTTGCCCGTGGTCCTCTGAATATCGCAAGCTACCTGATGGGTTCAACAGAATTCCTGACAACAATGATGATGATGCCGGACAAGGCCCATGCGTTAATGCGTATAATAACCGATTTCCTGAAGGCATGGCTCGGTCTGCAGATGAAGACATTCCCGTCAATTGACGGAATTTTCCTTCTTGATGACATAATCGGATTTATGGGTGAAGAGGAGTTCAAAACCTTTGGGCTTCCATACTTTAAGGAACTCTATGATGCAGGCGTATCCGTGAAATTTCTGCACAATGACGCTCCCTGCAGGGTTTCGGCCCCGTTTCTGCCGGAAATCGGCGTAAACCTTTTTAACATGGGTTTTGACGTGGATCTGAATGAACTGAAAGAAGTAACGGACAACAAGGTGACCATGCTCGGAAACATCCCGCCGCGGGATGTCCTGGCATCCGCTTCGGCAGCGGTTGTTGAAAAAACGACAAAAAATCTGCTTGATTCCCTGAAAGATAAATCAAGGGTGATTATGTCATGCGGCGGCGGAATGCCTCCGGGTGTCAGCAATGAGAATATCAGCGCTTTTCTGAAAGCAATTAGATAGATTTTCTCCAAAATATATATTTTCTCTTAAATGTATTGAATTCAATACTGAAATAATATATATTTAATAGTATATAGACTATTTTACATCAAGGAGTTTGCTTTGGGCAGAAAACCACTTATTACGCACATTTTTACAGCAGATCCTTCAGCAAGAAATTTTGAAGGCAAGATCTACATTTATCCATCACATGATATTGATATAAAAAAAGAAGCATCAAAAAAAGCCGGTGAAGAATACCAGATGGTCGATTATCATGTTTTCTCCATGGATAGTCCCGATGCACCGGTAAAAGACCACGGATGCGCGCTTCATCTTAACGACGTGCCCTGGGCAGGTTCACAGATGTGGGCGCCTGATGCAGCACAGAAAGACGGAAAATATTATTTTTATTTCCCGGCAAGGGATAAAAGCGGCATCTTCCGGATCGGCGCAGCTGTATCAGATAAACCTTACGGGCCTTTCAGGGCACAGCCGGATTACATCAAAGGCAGTTTCAGCATCGATCCATGTTCCTATGTGGACGATGACAATCAGGCCTATCTGTATTTCGGCGGGATCTGGGGAGGGCAGCTGGAAAAATGGATAAACGGATCATTTGATCCTTTTGCCCATATTACTTTAACGCAAAGCACCGATGAAGAACACACTGA
>CAZKOK010000113.1:0-2663 GCA_964554355.1 uncultured Spirochaetia bacterium
AAGCGCCTCGATTTCGCTCATGTCGAGAAACTGCGGGAGTTTTTTTTCCTGCCGGCGAAATTCAGAAGGACTTTTTCCGGCTACAGCTTTAAAAACAGAATTAAAATTGGAAAGCGAACTGAATCCGGCTTCAAAGGCAATTTCCGTAACCGGATCTGATGAAGTAATCAGCAGTATTTTGGCTTCGTCAATTCTGTATTCATTAATCAGGGTATTAAAATTTTTATTGAAGCTTTTATTAATTGCCAGAGACAGGGCATGATGGCTTGTTTTAATTATTTCCGCTGTTGATTCCAGACTCAGGCGCTGTGTTTTATATAATTTTTCATGCTTAAGAAGTTTCTCCAGCCTGTGAATAATTTCTTCAATTTCTCCTTCCGGAACAGAAATGCTTTTGTATTTTTCTCTGGTAAAGGCTATAAGCCGGACCGATTTGGATAACAGAAATATTATAAATCCGTATATAATGACTGTAAGCAGTATTGAAGTTATTTTATCGATATTGTCAGGGACCAGGAATTCAATTGCTGCAGTAAGTATTAAGACAAACAGTAAATAATAACTCAGACCAAAAAGTATAATCTCCTCCACATTATATTTTTCAGGTTTCTGTTTTCGATATCTGGTTACATAAATAACCGTAACTGCTGCAAAAAAGATATGGTATATATTGAAAAAATAAGAAAAGAATGGAGTCAATGGTCTTGTTCCGTTTCCCTGCCTGAAAACAGTCTGAATAATTCCGGTATCCGGAAAGTACCGGTCAATTTTGACAAGTTTTAAAACAAGAAACAGTATCTGAATAATAATAAGAATAAGCCCGGTAATTTCAACCGGTTTTACGGACATGTTCAGAAACTTTCTGACACATAAAAAAAAGAAAGGGGTAATGGATATTATTAATAGAAAGGAGAGTTGAAAAATATAAAATGTTTTGGCGTCGTCGAGGTTTAGCTGCTGTGTCGGGGAGTTGAAGAGAATTATAATCAATCCCAGATTAAGCAGGAATAACGGAAAAAAAATATTAATAACCCGGATTTTAAAAAAAACGAAGGCCAGTATTATATAGAAAAATGCACCAAGCAAATTAAGTATAAAAATAATATTGTCCGGACTCATTGGATCATTATTACTGCAATTATCTTCAAAATCAAGACTGAAATATTTACAACCGAAACGTTTCGAAAATCTTCTTTTGCAGATTCAAAGCAGAATTTCAGGTAATTCCTTTTTTCTGTAGATACTTCAATCGAAAATCCCGCGGAGTCATGTCCATCCATTTCCTGAATGCTTTTCTGAATACACTGGGATTGGAAAATCCAAGCAGATAGGTTATATCCTCGATAGTATGATTTTCCATAATGTACTTTTTTGCCAGACGCTTTCGGATTTCTTCCAGAAGTATGCTGAATGTAGTCCCCTCATCTTTCAGCCGGTTCTGTAATGTCCGCACACTCATTGCAAGCTCTCCGGCGATTTTTCTGATTGAAATATTTCTGCTGTCCAGATTCCCGAGTACAAGTTTTGTGACAGCCCTGGATGTTTTATCAATACCTTCGATTTCAGATAAAATATTTTCAGCATAATCTTCAAAATGCTTCCGCATGCTTTCGTTATGAAGCAGCACCGGGATATTACCTATGCTTAACGGAACTTTTATGTATGTATGATTCTGATTGAATCTGACCGGACAACAGAAAACACGTTTATATTCATCAGTATTTTCCGGCCGGGGGTATATAAAACCGACTTCAAGAGGATTAAGCTGCTTCCCGGTCATTATACGCAGCATGCGGACAGAACTTGACAGGGCAGATTCAAAGCAGTGGCGGGAGAGCTCAGGCGCGTGTTTAGGGGTTGTCAATACGGCTTTCACCGTTTTGAACCCCAGGCTTATTTTCCCCTCAATAAGGTTTCCAATGATCTTCTGATACCGGTACGATTTTCGGAATGCTTCGGCCAGGTTTCTGCAATTCATCAACAGGTAACCCAGGATAGACCAGTGGCCGGGTTCAAAGAACTCACCCATATGCAATCCGAAACAGGGATCACAGGCAATGCCTGCGGCGGCATCTTCAATAGCTATATACGTTTCAAAGGGAAGACGTTCATCCGGATGCTCAAGAAGATCATTATCCGCCCCGGCTGCGGAAAAGGCATCTCTTATATCAATATTAATAGAAGAGAGATAACGATTCATTTGCCAAAGCACAGAAACCGAGACTTCGATTCCGGATAATTCAGTGGCTTTATTCATAAATCTATTTTATCATATACTCATAAGTATAAAACAGGCAAATTTTGCATGATATATCATAAAAAGTGCATTTTATATACCTTTCATATTTGATATTAATATATATATTTTCCAAAGCAGGAATTACTGTATATGTTTACATAAAATGAAAACAGCACTCGGAAGATATTACTTCTGCTGACAGATGTATAAAACAGGGGGGATGAAATGGCTGAAATAAATCTGAATAAATTAAATGAAAATCAAAATGAAGACGGCAGCTGGAGAAGCATTTACATTATCGGGGCAATTGCTGCCATGCTTTCCATTCTGGCAGGCGTTTTTGATATTGTTCCGACTTTTTTTCCCGGAGGGAGTTTCCCGGGATGCGAAACAACCGAAGAATGGTTTGAAATCCTTCAGGATA
>CAZKOK010000113.1:2673-9667 GCA_964554355.1 uncultured Spirochaetia bacterium
ATTTTCCATACATATTAATTATGCCATTGGGACTGGTTGTTATGTTTGCTCTCTATGCAGTTCACAGGAATATCAACAAGGGTTATGCTGCATTGGCTCTGGTTCTGTGTCTGGCAGCTACGGCAGTAAGTCTTACGAATATAATCGCCCTGCCGATGCTTGATCTCAGCAATCAATATGCAGCCGCAGCAGATGAATCTCAGAGGTCTGTTCTGCTGGCAGCCGGCACGGCCCTGATAGCAAAAGGTGGAAGTCATACTCCGGCAACATTTATTGAAAACATAATCCTGGATATTTCAATGATTATTATGTGCATAGTTATGCTGCGGAGCAGAATATTCAGCAGACTGACAGCCTGGACCGGTATTGCGGCATTTTCATGCCTGTCATTCTATCTTGTTGCCAGAGTATTCCTGGCTGCGCTCCTGGGTATTGGTGAAGTAATAGTTACGTTCGGCGGACTTTTTGCAATGGTCTGGTATGTTATGATAATCCGGAAACTAATGAAACTGGGTATGAAAAAGGCTTAAGTGATTTGCGGATCAGACACATACTCAGGATTTTAACTCCATTTCACTATGTATATATTTGATCTGAATAACGGCAAATTTGAAATCAGGGAAATCCATGCAGAAGACTTAATCGCGTTTTCTGAAAAATACCTGATTGCCTTCGGCGGAAACAGCGAGGAGTTTTATGTTTTCGATATCAGCGATCCGCTCAAACCTGTGTACAAAGGAATAATGGAAAGCCCTGATACTGTTTACCTGGACTGCCAGGTAATTATTGAAGGCGATTCGGTATTTGTTTTTCATAAGGAAACGTTGTATCAATATGATATAAGCGGAAGTCCTGTCCTGAAAAGCTCAGGAAACGGGTATCCCGAATAAAGCAGTGCCTGGCTTTTAACGGGTATTATTTTATCTGCGGAGAAGAAAAAAAAGGGATATGGAAATCTCCGACTCCGGATTACCATGATCCGGAAGCGGACCTCTTTAATGCAGATATTGTCAATATCGGATATTACGGCAGCACTCTTGCTGCCTGTGACGAACAGCAGGGAAAACTTCTGTATTTAAACCCGGACAATCTTTCCGTCACTGATGAATTCGACATAAATGATACAGACGGTTTCCTGTTCAAAAATGTTAAATATCTGATTCCTTTCAATGATCTGATCGTACTTGCTGATCCCGGATTAACTCTGTTTGATCCCGGGAAAGGAAAAGTTGTCGACAGACAATATCTTGACGGCAGATTTAATACAAATATCATTTTGAATGAAGAAATTGCATTATTCACCCAGAAAGACTTCATGTCCCTTTATAACAGGAAAACCAGAGAGAGTATTGCGGCGGATGCTTTGGAGATAATACCTCAGGATGACAGATTTTCATTTGGTTTCCGGTACGTTGTAATCATTCATTTTGTTATGGCAAACAAAATTCCTGTCAGAGGTACACTGTGATTACACAGTCAGGGTTCAGCTTCTTAACAGTTATGCACTTAACCTGGCTGATTAAGAGCCTGAAAAATCCTTGTTAAGGGAGCAGGTTCATACTGACACTGCCTGGTTAAAAATCTTTTCATCATGGCAAAATCGTGATAAATTTATAAACATATATATAAAACTATATCAATTATTTTAACTTGTTTCTGTCTGCAAAAGTTTATACAAATAATAAAGTAATCTGTAGATATTGTAATTATCAGGTAATGGGCCTTTTGTTCCGGATTATTTTTGCTTTCTTTTTTGAACAACTTATTGCTGTTGCTTATGCTTTAAACAAAGTATTACCTGGCCAGAGTCTGCAGCAGATACAAATGCTGCAGATCGAAATAAGGAGAATATAGGGGATGTTTATACGCAATTTGATTAAAATACTATTAATTATTACACTGATATCTGTCTTTACCGGATGTGATCTGGATCCTGAACCAAAAACCACAAAGTATGAGCTTAATTATAATTCAAATGGGGCCGCTTCGGGGTACGCTCCCTATTCCCAGCGTTATGTTCCCGGTGCTTCTATCCGGGTTCAATATAATTATGGAAGCCTTGCACTTCCCGGTTACGTTTTTAACGGGTGGAATACCAGTGCTGATGGATCGGGAACCACCTATCAGCCGGACGAATATTTAACAATGCCCCACTCGGATGTAGTTTTATATGTCCGGTGGACTGCCGGTACAACTCACACGGTCACCTATTTCGGGACCAATGCAGATTCGGGAAGTCCTCCGACAGATGCAAATAATTATCTTGAAGGAGCTACGGTAACTGTTTTAGGCAATACAGGCGGACTGACACGGTACGGCTATACATTCGCCGGATGGAATACCGCGGCAAATGGAAGCGGTACCGGCTATGTCGGCGGCAATACTTTCCTGATGGGAACAGCTGATGTCGATTTATACGCCCAATGGGAAGCGGTTACAGGCACAATCACCATTAATAATCCAGGTTCCCCGACATTTTCAATGTCTCCAACCTCATTTACGCTGCAGACAGGCGGGGGTAATGTTGAACAGATAATGACTGTCACACCCGGCAGCGGGGTTACAATCACGGAATATTACTGGTATATAAACGGGAATCTGTGCGGCAGTGCAGATTCAATTACCCTGAATACGGACACAAATCCCGGCTGGTTTCAACTCGGTGTAAATACGCTGACCCTGATCGTTGTGATAGACGGAATGCCCTATTCTGATGATTTCTTTTTCAATGTGGAGCAGTACTGATATGAAAGATAAAATGATCAAATATTTTTTAATTTTCATAATAATATTATCTGCAGCCTGTGAATTGCCCGACACTGGGAAGATTTCGGACAATTCCGGTGAAACAGGATCTTTGATCCTGAGTACCGGTTCCGGAACAGCATCCAAAACAATTACACCCCCCCCGATGATCTGAAAGCACTTGTTTCTTCCTACGAAGTTCAGTTCACCAATCATTCGGGCGGCGCAGGTGATTTTTCTGTAGATCCTTATACGGAAGGAGCCGAAATCTCTGCAATTCCGGTCGGGACCTGGGATCTGGCAATACTCGGAAAAGACGGCAGCTCAAATGTAATTGCACTGGGCAATCCGGACGGCGGGAATCCCGTAACAATAAATTCAGGTGCAAATTCATTAACAATAACTCTGTCTCCGGTTGTCGGCAGCGGAGGCGGTACACTGGATTATACTATAACATTCCCTCCCGCGTATGTGGATTCCGTAACGGTTACCATTGATCCCTGGCCGATAGGCGGCGGCGATGATTACGCTTTGACAGAAGGAACAGATTATAATGCGGACTTTGCAGCTTTAGGGACCTTGTCAATTGGAAATTCGCTGGACAGCGGGCAGTATTTTCTTTCCGCACAGTTCGGCAAAAATGTTCCGGCTCCCGGGGGGCCGGTTAATTATCCGCCGATATCAGAAATTGTTCAGATTTATGATTACCTGGTAAGCAGCAATACTCTGGTTTTAACAGATATGAGTTATTTGTTTTATTATGCTTCCGTGTTTAATCAGGACACAGGTGCCTGGGACACTTCTCAAGTGACAGATATGAGATATATGTTTTATGGAGCAACAGCATTTGATCAGGACATCAGCGCCTGGAATACATCCAGTGTTACTAATATGAGTTATATGTTTCGTAATGCAACATTGTTTAATCAGCCGATTGGCGGCTGGGATACTTCTCTGGTAACAGATATGGAATATATGTTTTGTGAAGCATCAGCCTTCAACCATGACATCAGCAGCTGGGACATTAGTCAGGTTGCGGCATTTATCTATTTTCTGTTAAACGCAACAGCCTTTACTACAGCCAACTATGATTTACTGTTAACAGGCTGGTCGGCCCAAACGGTTCAAAGCGGGGTTACTTTTGATGCAAGCGCACACTCTACGCATTGTATATCTTTCAAGAGGCGTTTCATAAACCTTGTGCCAGAGCAACAGGTCTTCCCTGCCAAAGCATCCTATTCTGGAAATGAATCTCTTATTTTTGATTTATTTTTACCTGTATATACTTCACAAAACGACTTACTGCTTCATTTCCCGCATTCTTTGGAACACTAACAAAGTTTTTAATGAAAAAATACCTTTCAGCAGTTATAATAGATATAAGAATTTAAAAAAGAGAGGTACATTATGAAATTGCTGTTTCTGTTATCTGCATTACTCGTATTTTTTAATATTCATCCGGTTTATTCACAAAATGACATTGAGGACCAGGAAATATCAGGTAAAAATCAGGAAATTAAACAGGCCCTTGACTCAAGTCATAACAGTTTTTTCGTTTCATTTTTATTCGGTACCGGTTTATTGGATAATCATGACGATTCCGGCTGGATCGATTTGCCGCCGATGATTGGTATGGTTGATTTGAGTGTCGTATTCAGTCATTTAAAGTTTTTGGACATAATATGCGGGATCCAATGCGGAAGTTTCGGAGTTCCGAACTGGCTGGCTGTACATGGCGGTGCAGGCAGCAAAGAATTAATATTGCTGCCTGTAGACAGGAATTTTTTCCTTACCGCGCAGGCTATGCTTACCGGCCACATTGGAATTTATTTTGACGGTTTTGTCATCAATTTCTCCTCCGGCAATTCCCTGATGCTTGGAATGAAAGGAGAAGTGCTGATTCATCTGCATATACTGGAAGATTTCTGCGCAAGTATCAGCGCCGGCCTGGGACTGTACAATAATGAAGATGCATGGCTTTACTGGCTGTTGTCCGCAAAGATAGGGTTTCGGTTTTAGGTAATAATCCGAAAATCAGTCCCAGATCCTGAAATATATATCCTGAGCCTATGCAAAAAACAAGATTACTGTTTCCGGTATTAAATATTAATCTTCTTGCAATAATTCACAAGTAATAATAAATTTAACTGTTATTCAATGCACCCTGGATATTGAGGTTCGTCATGTTCAGACCCTGCCCTATAGCTCCCTTTATAAAACTCTCAATGATTATAAATCTTCGATTTATGCCGGCCAAAAAGATCAGACGTTATGAGATTTTATTCAAAGACATTTCCGCTCCCGACGGATACAAAGATCTTTTTCAGCTGGAAGGAACAACCGATACCCGAAAATTAAAAGTTATAGGATGGGCCCCTCCCCCCGAAAACAGATATCGGATTGATCTGCCGTTTTCCGCCGAAATCACCGGACCGTACTTCGAAGGGAGAATGGACGGCGTTGATAAATCCATCCTGGATTTAAAAAACAAGGTCATAGAGGCTTATCCCGATGCCACCATTTATATAAAGGAAGGAATAAGGATAGATATTTCCGGAAAAGCCGTTTTCTCTTTCAAATCAGATGGTTTATTGGAAGGGCACAGCTATAAACTTATGGTTACCGAAAATAACACGGACCGGGATTTTAACTGGATAAATGAAGCCGAAGTGATATCAAAAGGCTATTCTGCAGGCAGCAGGCTGTTCATCAGGTATTTTTATAAAAACGGATAATATTTATTTTTAGGGATTATAACCTGCCGGCTGAATATAGAAAGCTGACATATGCCTTTGGATTAATCATTGCGGACAAACCGGCTGATTATCCTGAAACCTGAACAGATTTTTTATTTACCTGACATCAACTTCGATATGACCCATAATAACCTCTTTATGCAGACGCTGATGTATTTCATTCTCATCTGCCTGCTGTTGGGTGTTCATTCCTCTGAAAGGCAGCCTGCAGAAGCAGGAACCTGTCCGTTGCAACCGGACTCGGATCATATTCATTTTTACTTCTTGTATGTTCCACGCTCCAGCAGTGGGAAGACCTGAATGTATGGTAAGACCAGTCCCAGTTGTATTCGTCGAATAATTCAATGCAGTCGCGGATATAGCGGTATGCGGAGTTGTCCGGGGCCCATCGCGCGCAGCTGAATTCGCCGACAAATACAGGCACGTTGTTGGCGGTCTGGAAATCAAGCACCGGCTGTAATGCCTGGCGGAGTCTTTCCTTGTCCCACCATGGCCTCGTTTCTGTCGACCTCCGGTTCAATACCCAGTTTTCCCAGCCGTTGGTGAAAATATAGCCGGGATATGAGAATGCCTCTGTACACGGCTCATCAAGCCCCTGGAAGGTCAGATAGTAAGGCGTATACATATGGATCGTGTATATAACCTTGTCAATCGGCAGTGGAGAAAAGTCAACGTATGCATACGGATTGCACCCCAGAATCGGATCGTAAATAACAAACCTTTCCGGATCGATTACCCTGATATGTTCTGTCGTTTCCATAAACAAATCGTTCCAGATATCATCGGCCAGGCCCGAATCTTCTTCCAAAGGTCCGGAAATACGCGGAATGAGCGGCTCATTTAGAAGCTCAAAAGTTCGGAATAATGCGGGGCCAAATGCCAGCGGACCAGATTGGCACCCATTGCTTTGAGATCCATAAAATTCTGCCGGTCGAAATTATCCCCGCACATCGATCCGCGCAGCTGCTCAAGATCGTGCCCGGCATCGTATGTACGCGGAGAGGGAAACTTATACGGCGCAAGTGGCCGGTCGGGGTCTTCGGGAACGTCGGAGATAACGGAAGTGTCCGGAGGCGACTGGCAAACGGTTAATGTTGCCGGGAGGATTAAAACGGCAAAGATTATAAATAATTTTTCCATTTGTTTCTCCCGGGAACATATTAATCGGCATATTTCATCTGTACTATAGTTTTATCCATCAATTCCCAGTAACCTGAGGACAGCATTCAGATACCATTACAGAAGCATAAACGCGTATGTGTCCTTAAAATAATTGAACAGTTTTTTCCTTTAGGCAGGCAGTTGATGATTTCATTTATTTCCATTTTTCCCATATTCCTTTAGCTTTCATTTTTTGATAATAGCATAAAAATTTACCAATAAAAACAGGAATTTCAGATTTGTCTAATAAAGAGGATTCATGACCACCTGATGGAGATTCGCTGCTGACAGCTATAATATATTTTTGTTTATGAAAAGCCTGAGCTTACGAC
>CAZKOK010000114.1:0-9610 GCA_964554355.1 uncultured Spirochaetia bacterium
GTAAAAATCAAAATTTACCAATCAGAACTATATCTTCGTGTCTTTTTTCCTTAGCGTCTTTGCCTGAGTTATTTTTGCTTGTGGGTTATGGAGATAGTTCAGAAATATTCCGTTTATATATGCGGAACTGTTCGCCCGCATGATAGGATGAGCGGACCAGCGGACCTGATTCACAGTGAATGAATCCTCTCTTTCCCGCTTCCAGAGCCAGGCTGAGGAATTCATCCGGGTGCCAGTATTTTTCCACGGGAATGTGTTTTACAGAGGGCTGAAGATACTGCCCCAGATTTAAAAGAGTTACCCCTGCCTCCAGAAGATCATCCATTGTTTCAAGTATTTCATCTTTCTTTTCCCCGAGACCCAGCATCAGGCTGGATTTTGTCAGTGTTTCCGGATCAAATGCGTGTACGGTTTTCAGGAAAGCGAGGGACTGTTCATATGTTGATTTTGAACGGACAAGAGGAGTAAGACGCCTGACGGTCTCGAGATTATGTCCTGATATTTCGGGTCTGCTTTTTACAAGGATTTCAATGGAATTTCTTTTTCCCGTAAAATCTGAGGACAGCGTCTCAACTGTACAGCCGGGATTTTTTATGTGGATTTTCCGGACAGTATCCGCCAGTATTGCAGCGCCTCCGTCTTCCAGATCGTCCCGGGTAACCATTGTAATAACAACATGCTTGAGTTTCATCTCTGATACGGCTTCGGCAATTCTTCCCGGTTCTTCAGGGTCCGGTTTTTCAGGAGGACCGGTTTTTACTGCACAGAAACGGCAGCAGCGGGTGCATGTGTCTCCGAGGATCATAAAGCTTGCTGTTTTATGGGTCCCCCAGCATTCGTGGATATTCGGGCATCTGGCTTCTTCGCATACCGTGTGCAGTCTTTCTGTGTTAACCAGCGATCTGATGCTTTTAAAATTGCCGTTTGTCTTCAGGGCCGTGCGCAGCCATTCGGGTTTGCGTTTGATATCGGGCCGCATTTATCATGTTCCTTTTCTGCAGAGAGAATTATTTACAATATTACCGGTAAACGCCCAAAGAAACAAGTTTCAGGAAAAAGTATCTAATTCAGCACCTGACCCTTGAATCCGGACAGTTTGAATCTGTATCCGGCAGAAAGCATGAAAAAAACCAGTAACTCATCAGAATATTGATCGAATACATCGTAGCCCGGATTTGGATAGAAAGTTACACCGGCACCTATCCGCAGGTCACCGATAAAAAAGTAAAAGTTGGTTGCTCCGCAAAAAACGACACCTGATCCTATCAAAAATCCGAGTCTGGCATCAAAGTCAAAAGGAAATTTTTCAAACATTTCGAATCTTCCCATAAACAGTGCCTCTACGGGCACGAGGAAGGCCAGCCCATCACCGAAAAAAAACTGAAAACCTGCGGAACCTCCAAACCCGAGATGATTGTATCTGCCGCCGCCCACATCTATCGACCACGGAAAGTAGACAAAATCTGCCATAGGTCCGATCCCAAATCCCGGAATGGATAATGCCCCGTATACATCCACTTCCGCAGGAGCCTCAATTTCTTCTGCCCATGATACTGCCGAAACCAGTATTAAAAAAAGAATTAAAAGCTTTTTCATGTGTTTCTCCTTTTGTGTTTGCATGAATTTTAACATGGATTCAGGTTCTTAACCAGTTTTTTTCCTGCTCTTTCAATCCGTATGGACTTATTGTCCTGTTTTTCCTAAAATAAGATATGCCCGTTGTCCATCCGGTAATACGTCCGCCCGGCGAAGCTGACAGTTTCCTGTTGCAGGTGACTACAGGCTGCTCCTGCAACAGCTGTTCCTTCTGCGGAGCGTACCGGAATAAAAAATTCTCATACAAGCCGCTGCCCGAAATAATGGAAGATATCAGACAATGGAGTCTTCTCATGCCCGATACATCAAAGGTATTTCTGATGGACGGCGATGCCATGGTGCTTAAATCCGGAAAACTTGCTGAAATCCTTGATGAACTGGGACGTGTTTTTCCGAAACTGCGCAGGGTCAGTGCTTATGCAAATGACTTCAATATTCTTCAAAAGACCGAAGACGAACTCAGGGCCCTGAGTGCAGGAAAGCTCAGGCTGATCTATATGGGGCTTGAAAGCGGCAGCCAGGAAATACTTGACAGCTGCGGAAAGAAGTCGACTGTTGAGGGCATGATCAGTGCGGTCAGGAAAGCAGAGACCTGCGGCATCAAATCTTCTGTGATAGCGCTTCTGGGTCTCGGAGGCAGGGAAGGCAGCCGGATACATGCCGAACAAACAGCCGTGGTCCTGAACAGAATGCAGCCTGCACAGCTTTCGCTTTTAAGCCTGATGCTTGTTCCCGGTACCGAACTGCACAAAAAAGCTGAAGAGGGGAGTTTTTCCCTTCCGGACGCGGCCGGACTGCTTGCTGAAATGTATCAGATTATTGAAAATCTTGACCTGAAAAAGACAATATTCCATTCCAATCATGCATCGAATTATCTTCCCCTAAGCGGAAGACTGCCGCAGGATAAAGACCGTTTTCTGGAAGCTATCGGATATGCCATGCGGAAACCCGGAATACTGCGGGAAGAATGGATGAGGGGCCTTTAGCCGGAAAGTTTTTTGCTTTCTTCTTCTTTTTAAAAAAGAAACTATACGAAACCATATTTTTGTTGTATAAAGTAATGCGGAAATACTGTTTCTTAATAACAGACAGCATTTTGGTCAGGAATTATCAGATACTGTTTTCAAGGATTTTTTTATGAAAATTAATGGAAGAGATTTGCTGCTTGGGACTCTTGACGGCAGAACAGGCCCCAGGGTCCCCTGGATCCCCTATACCGGAGTACATGTCGGTTCGCTGAAAGGTTATGATGCCAAGGCGGTTCTGAAAGATGAAAGCATTCTGCTTGAATGCCTCAAAGAGGCATACAGCCTGTACAGTCCTGACGGTCTGCCTGTTATTTTTGATCTGCAAGTCGAGGCTGAAATCCTCGGCTGCGAACTTGTCTGGGATTCAAAGGCCCCTCCAAGTGTAAAGACGCATGTTCTTCAGGATACCAAAGAATTAAGCCTGAAAATGCCCGCCCGGGATGACGGCAGAATCCCGCTTATCGTTGATGTAATGCAGGCCCTTAAAAATGACATCGGGACCGAGACAGCTCTCTACGGTCTGGTATGCGGTCCGCTAACACTGGCTTCGCATCTTCGCGGAATGAATATTTTCATGGACATGTTTGAAGATCCGGACTATGTATCAAAACTGATTGCTTTCTGTTCCGATGTGTGCCTGAAAATGTCTGAATATTATCTTGGTGCCGGAATGGATGTAATTGCTGTTGTCGATCCGATGGTTTCCCAGATATCTCCGGATACATTCGGACAGTTTATGCTTGAACCGCTGAAGAATATTTTTTCCGAATTAAGAGGAAGAAAAGCATATACATCGCTTTTTGTCTGCGGCGATGCCACAAAAAATGTTGAAGCAATGGCGCAGACCGGACCACACTGTATTTCGATTGATGAGAATATTGATATGGCCGTGGCAAAAAAAATAACTGATAAATATAATATTGTTATTTCCGGCAATATTCCCCTCACATCAGTCATGCTCCTCGGCAATCAGAAAGACAATCAGAAATTCGCCGTTGATACGATAGACCGGATCGGTAATGACAGGTTTATCCTGGCTCCCGGCTGTGATATGCCGTATGATGTTCCCAGAGAAAATATAATCGGGATTACCCAGGCGGTACAGAATTATGAAGCAACCCATGAATTCCTGAAGCACTATCTGAAAGAAGAAGAAGATATCGAAGTGGAACTTCCCGATTACGATAATCTTGAAAAACCTCTTGTGGAAGTATTCACCCTTGATTCCGCGGCCTGCGCGGCCTGCGCGTATATGAAAGAGGCAGCAGTGGAAATGTATGAATTATATGCAGGCAAAATTGATTTTACAGAATATAAAATCACCCTGAAGGAAAATATTGCCCGCGCCGGAAAACTGAACATTACAAATATTCCCTGCATTTTAATAAACGGAAAACTGGTTTATTCATCCATAATTCCCGATCGCAGCAGTTTCAGGGCAGAAATAGATAAACTGCTGTAAGCGGATGTTGAAGGATTATGAAAAAAACCGGGATAATTACAGTAAGCGGCTTTCTCGGAAGCGGAAAAACCTCTTTTATACTGAATCTGATAAAAAAGATGCCGGGAAAGAGGCTGGGATTTATTGTAAATGACTTCGGTTCAATTGCAGTTGATCATGAAATAATAGGAAAATCCTTTACGGACATGGAAGACGGGGAAACCGGAATAATTGCTATTGATAACGGCTCGATTTTCTGCAGCTGCAGGGAATCGGCTTTTCTTGACGGCCTGAGATTTTATCTTGATGATCTTCCGGATTACCTGATAATCGAGACTTCCGGTATCTCTGATCCCTCAGCCATGCCGCGGATAGCTGCATTTCCGGAGTTTTCGGAATTTTATGATTTGTACAGTTCCGTGTGCATAATCAATGCGGAAAACTTTCTGATGATGCTCCCGCGTTTCCTGTTTATGGAACGCC
The DNA here is from genome assembly GCA_964554355.1 of uncultured Spirochaetia bacterium. Classification (GTDB taxonomy): domain Bacteria; phylum Spirochaetota; class Spirochaetia; order CAZKOK01; family CAZKOK01; genus CAZKOK01. Next base: position 4,549 of record CAZKOK010000114.1, read on the forward strand.
AGGTCATGACAGCGGGTATTATTATCCTCAATAAAACTGATCTGGCGGATGAAAATAAAAAGAATAAAGCAATTGATAAAATAATGCAGCTGAATCCGGACTGCCGTATTATAAAATCGGTGCACGGCAATGCTGACATCAGCTTTGACAAATCAGCCTTTCTGCTGAAAACATCAGCAGGTGCGGAAAACTCCTGCGGTGTTTCTGAAAAGCCCGGGAGGATGACGCTTCCTTCCGGAAGGGTTTCCCCTGAATATCTGGAAAACCTGCGCGATAAACTCGGGCCCCTCCTTTTACGCATTAAGGGGTTTCTTGAATATAACGGCGCTGTATATCAGGTGGACGGGACCGGTCCCGGTTATACGGTAAATCTGACTCAGATAAAACCTGACCGTCCGGGAATAACCCTGATTTTTGACAAAAAATATTCCGAACAAATCTCTGGGTTTTTTGAATAATTAACTGTAAATTCAATTAAGCCAATAAAACCGCGAATTACACGAATGAATTAAAATTAACACGAATGGGGATTAAGCCAAAACCTTTCTTTATTCTTGTCATTCGTGGCCCCATTCGTGTAATTCGCGGTTTAGCTGTTTTCAGGTTTTACGCTGAATATAAAACTTGTAATTTTCATCCATTGGAAATATCATAAATTCCTATGGGAAATATTCTGATTAATTATTATAGTAAATCCGGGAATACCGCGCGCATGGCGGAACTGGTTGCCGAAGGCGCCGGGCAGGTCCCGGGGCATAAAATTGAAATCGTAAAAGCGGAAGACCTTGAGGCCCGGCATCTTCTTGAGGCGGACGGGATTTCGCTGGGCAGTCCTACCTGGCTCGGTCTTGCCGCCTGGCCGCTGAAAAAAGCCTGGGATGACCTGACCGGTTCTGTCTGGCAGAAGCTGGACGGAAAAATCGGCTGCGCTTTTTCATCGTCAGGCGGATGGGGAGGCGGTTCTGAACTCACCTGCCAGTCGATGCTGACAATGATGATAAATCTGGGAATGCTTACCTTCGGCCTTCCGGATTATACTGCACCCGGATACACACTGCATTATGGAGCTGTAACCGCGGGAAAACCTGATAAAGGGCCTGCAGAAGACAGCTGTATCCTGCTCGGGAAAAGACTTGCCCAGTGGGTGTCGGTGATGAAAGAGGGCAGGGCGGACCTTCATCCCCGCAATAAGTGACGATTCCTGAATTCGCTCCGCAAATAATCCGAGTCTTTGACTTTTTCACTTTCCATGTACCATAAATTCCCACAATGAATATCCCCATTGTGTCGCCCGCTTTATTCCGGTCAGCCGCACCAGCTGTGCCGCTACAGGGTCAATGCTGATGAATTCAGTATCACCTTTTCCGTTTTCCTGTTCATAGACAAGGGTCCAGTCTTTTCCGTTAAGCGAAGTTTCTATTGTGTATTCAGTGCCGTATGCCGCCTCCCAGATCAAGGTAAAGCCGTCTACTGTTCTTACCCTGCCGAGGTCAATCATCAGCCACTGGGGATCGCTCCAGTCGCTTGAATATCTGGTAAAGGGGTCTCCGTCTACGGCATTATTTGCTGTAAGGCTGAAATCTTCTGTTTCCGATGAAAGTGTTGCTGCTCCGACTGCCAGATTCTTCTTTGTAATCCAGACGGTGGGGGAATTTGTCGAGTTTATTATCTCTCCTGAGTCAAGTTCAACTTTAAGTGAAAAACGTATTTTCCCGTTTTCAGAGCCCGAATAGGTGAAATTATACGGTTTTTCCGTTTTCTTCATCACCGGACTGCCGTTTGCGAAAAGAGAAACATTATTAATCTTTTCCAAATCAAGAGTAGTATTGTATTCTGCATTTATTTCAATTGGTTCATCGATAATAAAATAATTCTTCATAAAAGCGGTATCTATTCTTATATTGACTTCTCTTTTGGGATGATTGTAGAAAAAATCCGATACGATTTCGGTTGTATAGGGAAGCCAGCTGTGTCCTCCTGTTTTATATATGACGATACCGACGTCAACATCATCGCTTTCCGAATCCCAGACAAGGCCTGTGACGTTGTCTTTGCTAATAAATAACCGGGGGTCTTCAACGCATTTGTCTATTTCCTGCCATAACCCGATCGACTGTGATGCCGGCAGCGAATAACTGAGCGGATTTCCGCCGAACGGAACAATATCATCATCAAGCGCGTGGACATGAAGAACCGAAACAGGAGTATGACTGATATCCGGGGCAATGGCTATCATCTGTCCTGATACCGGAGCTATTGCTGTTATCTGATCTGACATATCCCAGGCCAGTCTGTATGCCATATATCCGCCCATTGAATGTCCCGTAATATATATCCTTTCAGGATCAATACAGTAATTTGTTTTCATGTAATCAATCATTGCTTTGAAAAAACCCGGATCGTCATTTTCACTATCCATGCCGGGCGAGATATCCCACTCACCGTTGATTCCATTCGGATAAACCATAATAAACTCAAGTTCATCAGCGACAGGATTGAAATTGTAGTTTTTAAATCCGGAAGCGCTGCCGCCGCGTCCATGGAGTCCGAATACCAGTGAAAATTTCTTTTTACCGTCATAACTGTCAGGAATGTAGATCAGGCCTGTCCGTTTCTTTTCGTTATGCTCCATGCTGAATGTTCCCTCTTTCTCATTTATCAGCATTTTGCCGGATCCTGTTGAAGCGCATGCAGAAAAAAAGAGAAACAGAACATGAATTAAAATAATTACAGAATGCGTTTTCATAATATTCTCCGACTGCGGATTATCATAATCCAAGTTTAAATGCTCGCAGAGAGGTCTGCAATGCAATAATTTGTCGAGTTTTTTTTATGTCTGGTAAAATATATGCACTATGATTAATCTGAATTTATTCTGCGGGTGTCATGAATGTTCTTGATTTTCCGATGTCGATGTCTTCCGAACGGCACTCGGGACATCTGCCGCTGCTGAAGTCTTTTTTTAGCGGAGACGAAAACCCGCATTTCCTGCATCTGGAGTACTTGGCTGTTTCCAGGGCCTTTCCGGCAAGATCAACGAGTGTTTCCATAAGCCATTGTTTCTGTATTTCAATTTCTTCCCAGTTTGCATCTTTCAACGGGTGCTTTGCCGTGTATATTTTTTTAATGTCAATTCCCGGTTTGAGTTTTTCAATCAGCTTCCTGTTGTCTTTCAGGGAAACAATACCCATGCTTACCGTAATTTCCGTCTCAATGTTCTCCATACGGAATTCAGCGCTGCCTGTTTCCTTATGGAGTTTATCAGCAACTATTTTTGCCTGGTCAAGATTTGTGTCAGGCAGTATTATTATGAATTTGTCTCCTCCAAACCGTCCCGTGATATCACTGTTTCTGAGTTTACTGTTCAGGATCTGTCCTGTCTGTGAAAGAATATGATTTCCGAAAGTATGTCCGAATGTGGCATTAATTTCCTGAAAATTATCAAGATCAAGCATTATAATGGACAGATCGATATATGACCTTCTGAAAACCAGCATACGCAAATGGGACAGAACATTTCTTCTGTTATATGTATCTGTAAACATATCAACAGATGCCAGATTTCTTGTCTGAAGAAGGTCAAGAGATTTTTCAAGGTGGATCTTTACTGACAGAATAAGCTCATCGGGATCTATCGGCTTCTTTAAAAATGCAGACGCGCCTTTTCTTTTGCTGTCTGAAATAATGACCTTGTCGTTTACAGCACTTATAAATATCAGGGGACAGGAGCCGAAATCCGGATTTGAATATATCTTTTCCTGAACATCGGCACCTTTCATGTCGGGAAGATTATAGTCGCACAGAATTATATTGGGAAAATACTGGTATGCAGCTTCTATTCCCTTTTCACCGTTATAGGCATGGATAATGTTCCTGTATCCGGCCTTACTCAGGTATTTTTTAATAATCTGCTGAATATCCTGATTGTCTTCAATTACAAGAAACCAGGCATCCTGGGGACTGAGTGAATCAATTCTCCTGTCAGCATCAAGTTCGGCAACTATGCTGTTTTCCAGACTCTTTTCCTTTATTTCCTGTTCAATAAGGCTTTTATACAGCCACCGGTCATTCTGGATTGACTGATAATTGCTGATGTCAAGCGGAGCAATCTGTTCAGGGCTGAAATGGGCCTTGCCTTTCGGAAGAACAATAAAAAAGGAGGACCCCATATTTTTTCCGTCGCTTTCAGCCCAGATTTTACCCTTGAGAAGTTCCACAAGCTGCTTTGCAAAGGCAAGCCCGATGCCGCTGCCTTTCAGTTTTCTGCTGCCTGACTTTCTGCCCTGTTCAAATCTTGAGAATATTAATTCAAGGTCTTCTTTTTCAATTCCGCTCCCGTTGTCTGCAATTTCAATCCGGATTTCATTGCTGAAGTTTTTAAGCCGTATATCGATTCTTCCCGTATCTTCATTTATAAACTTGAGGGCATTTGAAAATACGTTGTTCAGGATCTGCTCGAGTTTTTCCGGGTCGGAATAAAAATATTCAATGTCTTCTGCCGGAAAATCTGATTTAATTGTAATGCTTGAATTTGTAATACTTGATTCATAAAAATGAACAAGTTCCGACAGAAATTTCTTCAAATTAAGAGGCTGAATTTTCAGCTTGATTTTTCCTGAGTCAAGCCGGGCCAGCTCAAGAAGCTGGTCTATGCACATTTTAAGCTTTACAGAAGAGTTGTAGATTATTCTGAAGAAATCAGTCTCTTCGTCCGGGATGTACTCCCTGTTCATTTCTATTTCCATTTTTCCCAGATCTGCCGCATTCATGATTATTGACAAAAGGGAACGGAAATCATGAGTGATATTCGCAATAAAATCGTTTTTCAGGTTATCAAGACTTTCCAGCTGACTGTTTGCTTTTTCCAGCTGGCTTGAGCGCTCTTCAATTATTTTTACATTTTCCAGAATGCTTTTCTGTGCCTCGCCAAGCTTGATGTTGCTCTGCTTCAGTTCTTCCAGGACCCCTGTGCCGTATATTGAACTTGACAGCAGTATCGACAGATCATAAAGCTGGTAATCATTTTCTATAAGACTTTCAAAAAAGACAATTCCTGAAAAAC
>CAZKOK010000115.1:0-9571 GCA_964554355.1 uncultured Spirochaetia bacterium
TTGATCTTGACGGAACGCTGATAACTTCCGGCGGTTTGCTGACAGACAGCACAATTCTGGCGCTGAATAAATTAAGGCAGGCGGGCATTAAGTCCATAATCAGTACCGGACGGCTGTATACAGGGGCAAGAATTTTTTCAGACAAACTCGGGCTTGATACTCCCCTGATTGTGATGAACGGCGCTCTTATCCGTGATAAAGAAACGGAATATTTTAAAAAGGACCTTGATCCTGATTATTGCCTGAAAGCGGCCAGATTCTGTGTTGCCGAAAAAATATATTTTCATATGTATTTTGATGATTACCTTATTGCCACTTCAATGAAATTCGGTGCAGCATATTATGCAAATGTAAATGAGGGGCTTAAAGAAGAAGAAAAAATACAGATTGTTTTTCCTGAAAATATTATCCGATATATAAAGGAAGTAAAGGGCAGCAGACTAAAGATAATGATTATGTCTGATGATCCCGGAAAACTTAAGCTTGCAGCCAGTAAACTCAAATCAGATGACATTACGATTACATCATCATGGCATAATAATATAGAAATTCTCTCAAAAGAGGCATCGAAAGGAAAGGCCCTTCGTTTTTTGTGCGATTATTATAAGGCAGATCCTTCCGAAACAATTGCATTCGGCGATAATATAAATGATCTGGATATGTTGGAGAATGCAGGATTCGGAGTGGCCATGGGAAATGCCGTCCCGGCTCTTAAAGAAACTGCTGATTATATTTCTTCGGGTCATGATGAGGATGGGGTGGCAAAGGCGGTTTCCTGGCTGTTCGCTTTATAAACCGAAGTATTTTATTGATTAATTATAAATTTTCAATCAGAATCAATATATGGATTATGCACCGTCAAACAGTGAGCTGAAAAAACTTATTGAACAGGCAATGATCAGGTTTCAGAACTGGAAACTGGAAGTGGAGAAGAATCCTAACCCCAGAATGGTGCACAGCCTGAAAAATATTGTTTCGATTATTAATAATCTTGCAGAAGCTACTCAGCATAAAATGAAGTATTCCTACAAAGCCCTCTGCCGGAGAATGGCTGATTTGATTCATGAAGTTGCAGAACTTAATATGAATATAATGTCCGGGCTCGATGATGATGATATGATAGATGAAGAGGAAGAGGAAAAAATCGTAAACAGCCTTTTTCTCGTTGTAAGGTCTGCAACCGACCTTATCCGGATTGTTCAGGATGGTTTCGGGATGAAGAAAAATATATTGATGAAAGTAAAAACACCGGAGCTGCCGGAAGAATTGAAAAAAGAGGAAAGCCTGCAGATAAAAAAAAACCCTGATAACAGGGTCCCTTTTTAGAAGGAGTTTGTTTTTAAATTTACATTATTTGTTTTGATCTTTATTTGTAATTTGAATAATATTTTTTAATACTTTTGTATATTTGATTTTACAAAAATTTAACTTGTATTTTTACATTTACTTGTTTATTTTGATTTTGTATTACCATTATGCTGCTGTGCATAAAGAAAAACAACACTTAATCGATAACCATATATTACGTATTAATTGTACGTATTAGTGTTATTTTTATTATAAAATATAGATATTCAATAATATGATACGTATAAAAGATAGATGTATTTATGCAGGAAAAACCAGCAGGCCCTTTTTCGGTATCAGGATAATTTACCCAAAGCTTTTTCAATTCTTGATAATACTTCTGTCAGAAGTTCTTCGGAGCAGGCGAAATTAATCCGGATAAAGCCTTCACCGCCGAAAGCAGCTCCGCTTGAAACTCCGACTCCTTCAGATGCAAGCATTTTTTTTATTTCTTCCGATGAAATGCCGAGTTTTCTTATATCCAGCCACAGCAGATATGTCGCCTCGGGTACGATTATACCGATTTCAGGGAATTTTTCCCTGAAAAAACCGATTATTCTGTTTTTCTGTTTTTCCAGGACAGATTTTGTCTGCTCAAGCCATTTTTCTCCGAATTGATAAACAGTTTCAAAACCGGCAACAGAAAAACTGTTGTGCATCTGATATCCGGTTTCACGCATTGCTGCATCAAAAAGCTGCCGCATTTTTTTGCCGGGGATAACAGCGGCGCCCGCCTGCAGGCCTGCGCAGTTGAATGTTTTACCCGGGGCATAAAACAGGGCGGACATTTCCGCAATTTCCGGAACAGCTTTTATAAGCGGGATATGCCTGTATCGTTCGTACGCAAGATCGCAGTGAATTTCATCTGACAGTATTTTTATATTGAACTGCATGCATATCGAAGCCAGTTCTTTCAGTTCATCAATATTCCAGACACGGCCGGCAGGATTATGCGGACTGCAAAATATAAGCAGTTTTGTATGTCCATGTATGTTTCTTCTAAGGCTGTCAAAATCCATCTCATACCGGCCGTTATTAAGTTTGAGAGGATTCCGGATAATTTGTCTGTCATTGTTTTCTATGGCTCTGAAAAAAGGATAATAGACAGGAGGCTGGACAATTACACTGCTCCCGCTGCTGCAGAAAGCCCGTACCGCTGTATGAAGAGCAGGTACAACTCCCGGAGTTATTCTAATCCATGATTCATCTATATCTATTGAATGGTATTTTTTCATCCAGCGGATAAAGGGCCCGAAGCTGCTTTTTTCAAAAACAGAATATCCGTATATTCCATTTTCCGCCCTTTCTTTCATTGCCCGAATGAGCTGCGGTGGACATGGATAATCCATGTCGGCTACCCAGAGCGGAATTACTGATTCATTTCCGAACAGTTCTTTTCTTTTCTCTTTTCCCCACTTAAGTGAATATCTGTCCATTTCCGGTGTATTAAACATAAATTACTCCAACCTGACCTTATTATAAGTGAAAAAAAAGAATTTGGAACCATGAAGGGCACAAAGTGCACAAAGATTTTCTGTTTATTATAGCTATAGAATCCTCGGGGTAATTAAACAAATATAATTAATTAAATATTTTCCGGGGATTATTGATCTGTCAATTTCCATGCTGATCTTTGTGTACTCCGTGGTAAATTATTGATCACTTATTTCGCGACAGACAGGATCCAGTCTTTCATGTCTTTCAGTACTTCTTCCGAAAATGTGATATCAATCTGCGCATATTCAGACACAAGTCCTGTCTGTGCAGGCTGGAATAAATGATTAAGTCCGGTATATTTTTTTACAGTATAATTTGTATTTCCGGCTTTTTTTAGTGAATTTTCAATTTCCGCAAGATTTATGTCAGCAGGGACCTGAAGATCAAGAGACCCGCCTGCTGCGAAAACTGGAATAGTCAGTTTTTCAAGTGAAGAACGGGGTGTAAAAATCAGGAAATATCTGAACCAGGGTGAAAGCAGCTGGATCAGATTTGCTTCGATGTCCTGTTCTGAAGCTCCCAGCGATTTATAAAAAACACGCAGTTCATCTGCGGCTTTTTCATCGTCCGGATTGTTTTTAATTATCTGATAAATCCGGGCAGCAAGGGCCACATTCTGCTTTACTATCGTCTCATTTATGCCCTGGGCAGCCAGAAGCGCTTCGGTCTGCTGATAAAGAATATCCTCTCCGCTGAATGCAGAACCGGCCAGCATTACAATAAAGTCAATTTTGTTATTTTCGGCCGCCAGTACCGGAGCAATCATTCCTCCTTCGCTGTGTCCGACAAGGCCGATGCTGCTGATATCAAGATCATCTCTTGAAAGCAGATAATCAACGGCCGCCGCTGCATCGCTTTTCAGATCGGCTGAAGTAGCTGAATTGAAATCGCCATTTGATCCGGCTATACCCCTGTCATCATAACGCAGAACGGCAATTCCGTTTCTTGTCAGGAAATCCGCGATTACAAGGAACGGCCGGTGATTCATTATCTCTTCATTCCTGTTCTGCGGACCCGATCCGGTTATCATTACCACGGCAGCATACGGCCCGTTTCCTCCGGGAATCGTGAGTGTTCCGGCCAGAGTGATTCCGGCTTTTGTATCTGGAAAAGTAATATTTTCGGCAGTATACGGATATGGTTCAACCGGGTCCTGCGGCCGCATTGTTTTTTCTACCGGCGCTTTTCTTTCAAGAATACAGGTATATGCTCCGCCGGACTGGAACCAGGTACCGGCAAGCTGGCCGTCGTCATTTATTTCACCTTCATATCTTCCGCCTACCTGACTGGAGATCAGCGTTATGTTTGTCCCTTCGGTAATGACTTCGGACACTCCGATTCCAAATGCACACTGATCGGGACTGTCCATGGTGGCTGTATATCCGTCAGCGGGTTTTTCAATATTAAAAACCATAAGAAGGTTTACAGCACCTGCATTCAGCCGGCCCTGCCATGAACCGGTAAAATCATACTCATCAGGTTTTGTTTCTTTTGTCATAACTTCTTCCTTTGCCGGAGGGGCATTCTCCTGAAGTACGGGCTCTTCTTTCTGCACCTCTTTTCCCGTTATCTGTTTCTCTGTTCCTGCACAGCCGAAAAAACAGAAAATTAATAAAATTACAGGGATTTTTCTCATGAGTTCCTCCATTTTTTATTATACAGATTACAGACTGAAATATTCATTATTTTTACAAAATGTTTAAATGAAACATACTGGCGCAAGGTTGACTTTTTCCAAAATATGGGTTATTTAAATTTCAATGAATATTTATATGACAACTACAACAAAACCGTCCCTTTTTTATCCGGATCCGGTGGCTGTGGTGTGATGTAAACAATTGCAGGTAAATTAACCCCGCCGGAAGGCGGGGCTTTTTTTTTGGAGGTTTATATGAACAAAAAGATCAGGGCAGGCATTATCGGGGCAACAGGAATGGTGGGCCAGAATTACATCAGGCTTCTTGCCGGGCATCCTTGGTTTGAAATCAGTTTTCTGGCGGCATCAGAAAGGTCTGCAGGGAAATCGTACAAGGAGGCCGTTTCAGGACGATGGAGAATGGCACAGCCTGTTCCGGAATTTGTAAAGAATATGCATATTCACAGTTCTGAAGATGTTGCAGCGGCCCGGAAAAACTGCAGTTTTATTTTTTCGGCATTTTCCGCTGACGATAAAACAACCAGAGACCTGGAGAATGCATACGCGGCAGCCGGATTTCCAGTAGTTTCCAACAATGCCGCGCATCGTCTGACAGATTATGTTCCGATTATCATGCCGGAAGTTAACTATCAGGTAATTGAAATGATACCTGAACAGCAGAAAATCCGGGGCTGGGAAAAGGGATTTATTGTGACCAAACCAAACTGCGGAATACAGAGTTATATGATTCCGGTGGCGGCATTACGTCAGGCAGGATTGAAAATCAGGAATATTATCACCACAAACCTGCAGGCGCTTTCCGGCGCAGGGTATCCGGGGCAGTCCGCGCTTGATGTTATTGATAATATCATCGCTCTTCCTTCAGAGGAGCAGAAAGCGTTTACTGAACCGCAGAAAATATTCGGTACATTCAGGGATGGAAAATTTATCAGTGAGTCTGATCTGAATATTTCCAGTAACTGCGTTCGGGTGCCCGTAATACACGGACACTCCAGCTGTGTCTGGTTTGCAGCGGAAGACCGGCAGCCTGAAATAAAGGAACTTGAAAAAATCTTAATTGAATACCGCAGTGAACCTCAAAGACTTTCACTGCCCTCGGCACCCGATCCTGTTATCTGTTATTTTGCAGACGACAGTCATCCCCAGCCGCAAAACGACAGAGACGCCGGAAACGGAATGGCCGTGACGGTCGGCCGCCTGCAGAAAAGCCCCGTTCTCGGTTACCGATTTACAGCATTGAGTCATAATACGGTGCGCGGAGCAGCAGGAGGTTCAATACTGACGGCGGAGCTGTTGGTTTCAAAGGGTTATATTGAATGATGAATTATGAATGGGGTTGAGATATCGCAGGCGTCTGCGATCGCTGATGCCTGCGTTGTCTATTTGATTAAGTCGGCTTTTATCCTTGCGATTTCACCAAAAACCTGATGGTCGGAATTTAAAACATAATTAAAATGCTGTTCCGCTTCCTTTATGTCAAAAAGAGCTTTGTCTTTATTATCCAGTTTTATATATCCCAGTGCCCTGTGATAATAAAGATTGCCGAGAATCTCATCATCCGTATATGCATGGATCATTGTGCTGACAAGTGCTATATATTTATCCACCTGTCCGGCTTTATCATATGCATTTAATATCATACCTGATACAGACGGGTATGTAGGATATCCCGAAAAAGTGGCCATGGCTATTTCTTCTGCTTTATTGAAATTTTTCTGCTTCAGGTAAAGATAGATAAGATAATAAACAGGATCCGAAGCTTTCGGGAATGCAACAACTGTCTCGAGAAGCAGTTCTTCTGCCAGTTTCAGATTTCCTGTTTCCATGCTTAATTTTACAGCCATTATTATTGCGTCATAACGTTTTGCAGCCACTTTGTAAAGCTTATATGCCTTGACGGCTTCTTCTATTGCAAGGTCTTTCTGATTTGTCTCATTATATGCGAAGGCAAGATTGTAATGATTTGTAGGATAATCAGGGTTCATTTCTATTGACTGATCAAGCAGAGCAATGGCTTCCTCTGTGTTCTTTATTGTCAGCAGATAGTGCGCTTCATTGGCAAGGGTCATGTAATCAAAAACCCCTCCTTTTCTGGCAATCGAGTAATATATGTATGCTTTTTCAAGGCTGGTGTGAGAATCATAGACCCAGTCATCTCCATATCTGTAAAATGCATCATAATAATAATCGCCAAGCGATTTGGCCAGTACGGTATATCGGGGGTTATTATCAACCAGACATGCATACTGTTCAGGATCAAATTTATACATTACATAACTGTTTTCAGACTGCCTTAATTCCATAAGATCTTCGCCTTCTTCCAGGTCTTTCAGTGCGAACATCTTGTGCATCATGCTGTCTGCAAAGAAATTGACAACAATATCTATGCGCTTTGCAATAATAAACTGGTTTTCCCCTTCATAACCGCCAAGGAGAAGAAATGCACTTTCATATTTTCTTAATTTCAGGAGGACATCAGCCTGTTTTATCAAAAGTTCTTCGTCTGATCCCGGCTTTAATACCAGTCCGCCGGTTCCGGCGCAGGCAGACAGCAGCAAAAAAAACAGCAGACAGGCTGGAAAACAAGAACGGGTGGTCTTTCTGTTTTTCATTATCAGCTCCTTTATTTCTGACTGCTGCAGAATATCATTATTCTAAACAGACTTGAAGTTTTACACAAGCATCGGATTGTCTTTCCTAATATCGGCTGATTTGATTTTTATGTAACAGTTTATTGTTATCAGATAATTCGTGTATCAAATTCTGCAGCGAATAACCCTTTCTTTCTGTAAACAAGAAACTGTCTGTGGCAGTTTTCGCAGTTTACTCTTTCCGAATACTCCTGTTTCCTTTGTCTTTGGCCTGATGAGATGCTGATGTACATACGCATTGAACAGAAAGGGCAGTAGAGCGGAATATTTTTTTCCTTTGCTGCGCCTGCCATTATGAATTTCCGCTTTGATTTTCTTCCCTGAACGGAAGGATTAGGCAGTATTCTGCTCCGGCTGCAGTGTTGAGTTCAAGCTCTGCTCCTATCTGCTTTGACAAAAGTTCGATAAGCTGATTGCCAAGGCCCGGACTGACTCCGGGATCCTTTTCTCCGAATCCTTTTCCTGAATCTGAAATTGACAGGGTAATAGCTGTGCCGGTTTTACTGAGGTTGATGTTTATTTCGCCTTTTCCATTACCGCGGAATGCATGCTTGAAACTGTTGGTAATTATTTCATTAATAATTAGACCGAGAGGAATCGCCTTGATAATGCCTAAAGCTATAATTTTGTTTTTACTGTTTACTGATATTCTTACATCATTCCTGTTAAAACTCATCTGGATCTGTCGCGAAATCTCTTTCAGGTATTCCTTCAGGTCAATCTTGGTGAAATTCCCGGACGAATAAAGCATCTGATGGACCCTGGCAATGGAATAAAGCCTGTTGATGGTTGTAATCAGATGCCCCCGTGTTTCACTTGATTCAGTCTTGTCTTTCTGAAGATTAATCAGGCTTATCAGTATGCTTAGATTATTTTTTACCCTGTGATGGATTTCCTTTAGAAGAATTTCCTTTTCTTCAAGCGATTTCATCAGTTCGGATTTTGTTTTTGAGAGAAAAATCAGCTGGTCGGTTAGTCCAAGGCTTAACAGCAGGAGCATTACGGCAAAGGAGGCTTCCGACATAAAAAGACTTTTCACTGAAAAAATCATTATATACAAGTCATGTACCGCTCCGCCTAATACAGCCAGCGACGCAAACAGGATGAAAATACATTTCCTTCTGTTATAATTTCTGATATTTTTTACAACGATGACAATCAGATAAGGTATGGGAATAAGTAATGCTATTACAGGATAAAAATAGATAAAAAAACTGGGCTTGCCGGATATCATGTAAATCCTGTCTCCCCAATCCAGGGTAACAAGATCCATACCGTGTACTTCTTTATAAATGCCGCTGTAAGGCAGAAACAGCCTTATAAAAAAATAGAGAATGAAAAGCGCGGCATAAAAATAGATGAATTTATAAGGTTTTTCATCAAGATAAGAATGGATAAAGAAAAATAATCCTAAAAAGAAAAAACTTACAAAAACATATTGAATGCGGATAAGTATCAGATATATATCTGCTGACGGCGTTTTGTATTCAATATAAGTTAAAAGAATGTACATAAATGCTGAAAACAGAACCAGCGAGAAGGCCTTTTCGGTTTTCTGCCATCTTGAGCGCAGAGCGACCTGGATATGAATAAAAAGATTAAACAGTATCATGCCGAAGAGAATTCCGAAAATCATATTTGTAACTGGCATTTTTATTCCTTTTTTTTATCATTGTAAAACAGGAAAATTCAGTTTGCAATTAGATATTAATTTTATTTAAGGTTATAATCTGTCCTTAATACAAGGTTTTGGGGGTACATTATGTTAGGCAGGAATGAGATCTCAGAGGGACTCAGAAAACTTGGTATTGAAAATGGAGATGTCCTTCATGTCCATTCATCAATGAGAAGCCTCGGTCCTGTTGATGGTGGCTTTGAATCGATTTTCCGGGCTTTTCTTGATGTGATTGGCAGTGAGGGCATATTGTCTGTTCCTGCACACACCTGGAGTATTGTTTCGGACGATCAGCCGGTATTTCATCAGCTTCATACACCATCGAATGTCGGTGCATTCAGCAATTATTTTATAAAGCATCCGGAAGCTGTAAGAAGTATTCATCCGACGCATAGTGTCGCAGCAATCGGGGACAGGGCAGCGGATTTTGTCTCGGGGCATGAATTAACTGACACACCCTGTTCTCCTGAAGGGCCTTATGGAAAACTGATTGATCTCGACGGGAAAATTGTCATGCTTGGCGTAAATCTGACCAGATGCACATTTTTCCATTGTCTTGAGGAGGCAGCCGGCTGCGGAGAGATCTGGTCTCTGAGTAAAGAACCTGTAAAAAGATGGACGATTGCTGCGGACGGGACAGAAAGATGTATCGATTACCGCATACATGCAAACGGGGTTTCTGATCACTATTACAGGGCAGAATATTCATTGCTGAAAGAAAAGATCATGATCCAGGATTTTATA
>CAZKOK010000116.1:0-9518 GCA_964554355.1 uncultured Spirochaetia bacterium
TTTCACTTTCCGGCGCCCTGACATCAACTTCAACATTAAGTTTTACTTCTTTTCCATTTCTGATAACAGTTTCCTTTTTTGTCTCCCCGGGAGGAATTCCGCCGACAACTTTGGTTAAATGCGTATCATCCTTTATCTTTGTTCCATCGACATCAATAACAAGGTCTCCGGGCAAAAGGCCGCTTTGATCAGCCGGGGAATCCTTGAAAACATGCATTATAAATGCGCCGCTTTGATCTTTAAGCCCCATGGACTGTGCCGTATCCTTAAGAAGACTATCATTTATGTCGGCAATCGATACACCCAGCCATCCGTATTCAATCTTTCCTTTGGATATGAAATCATTAATGGCTTTTTTGATGTTGTTTACCGGAATTGCAAATCCGATACCGTCACTTCCTCCTGTATTTGAGGCAATCCATGTATTCAGTCCGATCAGCTGGCCGGCCAGATTGACAAGAGCTCCTCCCGAATTTCCCGGGTTGATTGCTGCATCTGTCTGAATATAATCAGTATAATTGGCAATCTGGGCTCCCTGTTCAGCCTGCCTGCCAAGTGCGCTGATAATACCGGATGTAACCGTTGATTCAAATCCAAGCGGATTTCCGAAAGCATAAACAAAATCGCCTACCATCAGATCAGTGGAATCTCCAAGTTCAACAACCGGAATTTCCTCG
The DNA here is from genome assembly GCA_964554355.1 of uncultured Spirochaetia bacterium. Classification (GTDB taxonomy): domain Bacteria; phylum Spirochaetota; class Spirochaetia; order CAZKOK01; family CAZKOK01; genus CAZKOK01. The sequence continues at coordinate 678 of CAZKOK010000116.1, forward strand.
TTACTTGAAAAAGAAATCAGGGCAAGGTCTGTTCTTTCGTCCAAACCTACAACCTCTGCCGTAAATTCCCTTCCGTCATACAGCCTGACATTAATTTCATCTGCATTTCCGACAACATGATTATTAGTAACCACATAGTGGATGCTGCCGCTTTGAGCAACAAGGACACCCGATCCAATCCCCTCCTGTCTGTATTCACGTTCCTGAGGCTGGTTATCCTGATTATCCTGTCCGAACGGATTCTGGTCAAAAAAGAAATTCCAGGGAAAAGAACCATCCGAAACCTGCTGCTTTACGACCTCGACAACACTGATTTCAACTACAACAGGCAGAACTTTCTGTGCCACATTTCTGTTGGTTTCCTGCATTGCATACATTATTTTCTGGCTGTCAGTAAGATCAATGTCACTGGCATCGATTTTTACAGTAACCATATCGCTGCTACCGGTTACCAGTTCATTCTTTCCTTTACATGCGCCAAAAGCAACAACAACTGATAAAAGCATTACCGTTAACAGCAGTTTTGAGGCCATTGGGAATTGTTTTATTCTCCTTGAAACCATAATACACCTCCGCAATAAATATATAGTTTTTGTTTGCTGCAAGAACTTTATCTTACAGGTCCCAAATATTATTACTAAAATAAACATAATGAATGAGGTAATAATTGTCCTGTTAATTTAAAAAATCTTCATATTTTTTACCTTGTTTTTACATTCGGGCCTGTTTACTGGCGGATCTGCGGTCATAATTCCTTAAATTAAGACTTATTAACATCGGGGTTTCTTCCCCTTTTATGCTTGAATTCAGAAAATTTTATAAATACATTACTATTATAGTAAGAATATGCTCCCTTTTTATGCTATTTATTTTTGGAGGAAAAAATGAAAAAACCATTCTGCTTTTTGTTTTTGTTCTGCTTTTTACTTCGTTTATTTATGCAAAAGGTTCAAAAGAAGAACCTGAGGAATCAATGATGATGATGGCAGCCGACATGAATAATTCACCATTTGACCTTACAGGACTGGCTCCAGCTGTCATTCCCTTCACAAGTGAAGCAGATGCAATGATGCTGGCAAAGGAAAAAACGGTTGTCTATTTCTTTGCTGCAAGCTGGTGTCCGACCTGCAAGGCTGCATATAAAAATATAAAAACAGACTATAAAATGGTTCCGGCTGATACAGTAATTATCGTAGTCAATTACGACACCGAGAACCAGCTTAAAAACAAGTACGGTGTCACTCACCAGCATACTTATGTAACAATTGATTCCAAAGGAACCAAAAAGAAAATCTGGTCAGGATCATCGGCAGTTGATGAAATTCTGGCCCAGGCAAAATCATTGTAAGAATAAACATAGGATTATCGGGAGGTATATATGGCTGTATTGATTTTATTTGCATTTCTGGCCGGAATTGTAACAATACTTTCACCCTGCATTCTGCCCATGCTTCCGATAATCCTTTCAGGATCTGTCGGCTCAGGCAAGTCCAGACCGCTTGGGATTATATCAGGTTTTGTATTCAGCTTTACACTTTTTACCCTGACACTGTCCGCAATCGTTACTGCACTGGGGATAAGTCCGGACATACTTAGATGGACAGCTGCGGTTTTCATTCTTCTGTTTGCCGCCGTTATGATAATTCCGGCTTTGAAAACAAAATTCATGGCTCTGGTTTCCGGACTTACAAGCAGGGCCAATAAAAACAGATCTGTCAATGGTGAACAGAAAGGATATTTTTCAGGTGCAGTACTTGGTTTCAGCCTTGGTCTTGTCTGGACGCCGTGTGTCGGACCGATTATGGCATCGGTAATTTCACTCGCCCTTTCACAGACAATCGATGCGGGCAGCGTGTTTATTGCTCTAGCCTATTCGCTTGGAACCGCACTGTCCATGTTCCTGATAATGACCGGTGGCCGAAAGCTTCTGAACAAGGTGCCGTTTTTTACAAAAAACAGTGAAAAAATACAGAAAGTATTCGGTGTACTGATGCTTCTTGCCTCTGTTGCCCTTTTTACAGGATTTGACAGAACATTTCAAAGCTGGATTCTGAAAGTCTTTCCTTCATACGGTTCAGGGCTCACAGCCCTGGAAGAAAACGAAAGCGTGAAACAGGCCCTGAGCAGGCACTCGGGGACAGAGCAGACAGTAATGATGGAAGATCAGCCTGATCCGCTTACACTTTATTCCGGAGAATGGCTCAATTCAGAACCTCTGACCCTTGAAGGACTTAAGGGAAAAGTTGTGCTTATGGATTTCTGGACATATTCATGCATCAACTGCATCAGGACAATTCCATATCTGAAGGCATGGCATGAGAAATATTCCGATACGGGACTTGTTATAGTCGGAGTGCATTCGCCTGAATTTGCTTTTGAACAAAGCCCGGATAATCTTGAAAAAGCCGTGAATGATTTTGGAATTGAATATCCGGTTGTTCAGGACAATGAGTTCGGAATATGGAATGCATTTAGCAACAGGTTTTGGCCGGCCCATTATCTTTATGATAAATCCGGAAAACTTGTTGATATGCATTTCGGTGAAGAAAAATATGAAGAAACAGAAATCCTGATTCAGAAACTGCTTGATGAAACGGGAAATCTTGCAGCCGGAGATATAACCCCGGCCATGTCAGACACTCAAAACCGTTCTCCCGAAACCTATCTGGGCTATAAAAGGGCCAAAGGATTTGCCAGCCCGGAAAATCCGCAGGCCGATCTGTCCAGCGAATACAGCTTCCCCGAATCCCTTGCAGCCAATAACTGGGCGCTTTCAGGCAGATGGAAAATTTCAGGCGAATCGGCTGAAACCGGGGGGGATTCATCAATTTTATACAATTTTACAGGAAGAGATGTTTATCTGGTAATAAATCCTCTGTCCGCGGAAACCGTAAAAGCAAGCGTGACTTTCAATGGCCAGAAAGTGACATCCGCAGAAGCTGAAAACGGTATTATAAATCTTAAGGAAAACCGTTTGTATCACCTGTTTTCAGATGAAAATGCCGTACAGGGACAGCTTGAAGTAACATTTGACGGCCCCGCAGCACTTTTTGCATTTACATTCGGATAAAACGAATACATATTTATGTTCACTCCTTTAAAAGACTGAAATGCATGTGTCAGCGATCGCTGACACCTACATTGACACTTTCAAGTCTGTCCCCATTCGTGTAATTCGTATTTCATAATTCAAATTTACATCCCGTAAGCTCTTCACTCAGTACCCAGAGCTGCTCCGCGCATTCCCTGTCGTAGCTTCTTTTGCCTGATTTAAGCGTTTTTTTATTGGCCCAGTACATTCCTGTACTTCCGGCAAGGTCCGGGTCAGATGCAAGGAAAACTATGGTTTCCGCTCCTTTTTCGGGTGATTTGAATACAAGATTTTCCAGTTTCATGATTAATCTTTTTGCGGTATTTTCGCGTTTATTTAGAATTATCGGTGTGGCTACTACGCCCGGATGCAGGCAGTTTACCGATATATTGTATTTCTTCGCTTTTTCTGCAAGAGAATAGGTAAAAAGCACATTTGCCAGCTTCGTTCTTGCATAGGCACCGAATGTCGTATAGCCGGATTCAAGCATTATATTATCAAAGCGTATTTTTCCAAGGCGGTGTCCCCCGGACGTTACATTTATTATGCGGCCGCAATCAGCTTTCTTAATGCAGTCAAACAGCTGGGCCGTAAGCAGAAAATGTCCCAGATGATTGACAGCAAACTGCAGTTCATAGCCGTTCCGGCTTGTTCTGCGTACTGTACTCAACACTCCGGCATTATTTATCAGGACATCAAGTTTTTTATAGTTTCTTTTGAATTCTTCTGCAAAGTTTCGTACGTTCCCGAAATCGGCAAGATCAAGGTGCATCAGCCTGACAAGTTTTGATCCGGTTGTTTTGGATATTTCCTGCCTTGCCTGCTCTCCCCTGCTTTTAGAACGGCAGGCGATTATGACTTCTGCTCCCTTTTTTGCAAGCGCTGCAGCAGTTGCTTTCCCGATGCCGGAATTCCCTCCGGTTATAATTACAGTCTTTCCATTCATGCCACTATTATACCAGATATCAGCCGTTCCATCCTGCAATTCGTGCAAAAAGAACCCATAGGGCATTTGCTATTCTTTCTGCACCGAACGAATTCAAATGCCCGCCGTCAGATGAATAATCATCTTCCGTTTCGCCGATTTCATCATCATCACCGCATAAAAGCTCGTATCCTGAAGCATCTTCATTCAGTGAGCCGTCAGGAAAATGACATTCAATATCGGCAATATCAAAAAACCACTTGTGATGATCACGGCAGTAATCGCGGATCATATTATTATAATCATCTCTCCGCGCCGAACCGTCGGTCATTACAGGTATTGTCCACCAGACAAATACAGTTCCGGGATATGCGGTTTCAAGTGAATGCATTGTGCTGACTGTATACTGATATGCTTCAGACGCTGTTCCCTGTGTGTCGATAAAGCATAATTTATACATGGCTACATCCAGACTTTCAGCAAAATCGCCCGTTGTCATGCTGGCAGTAAAGTAGTCGGCTTTCCACTGGGGGCAGTCATTTCCCCGGTTGTTATTGCCTATACCGTTGTTGTCGGTAAACCAGGCTGCAAAATTATAATCCGTTCGCGGAATATCATAACGTGCATTTTCTCCCGCCAGGGCAGTAAAGCCTGACATAATGTTGACACCTACACACCTACAGAAGCATGTTCAAAATATATATCAAAATCAAATATGTCGTTTATTATACTGTCCGGAATCATATCTGCATCAACCGAAATATGATCAATTATCATTCCTCCGCCATCTGGAATTCCAAGATTACCGCAGGAAAATATAATTAATAAAAACAGAAGATGCAGAAAAACCAAAATTATATTACGTTCCCTTTTCATAAATTTACATCCTTATGTGGTGGAATATTAACTGCTGAATATATATAGATTATTAAATATGTAAGAAAATATAGAACACTTCCCTGTATATGTCAAAGTTTTTATATTGAAAACTATGCTTGAGTAATTTCTCTTCTTACACTATTATGAATACCTGCATCCTTCCATCCGGTTTCGGATGCTTAAAATTTACACAACATCCATACAGGAGTAGAATATGGGCAAATCTTATAAAATAGCAGTAATTCCCGGAGACGGCACAGGTCCGGAAGTTGTAACCGAAGGCGTTAAGGTATTAAATGCGGCAGCTGCAAAATTCGGGTTTAAGCTTGATATGATGAATTTTGACTTCGGAGGCGACAGATATCTGCGTACGGGAGAAACTCTTCCGGATTCGGCGGTTGATGAACTGAAAAAATTCGATGCAATCTACCTGGGCGCAATAGGGCATCCCGACGTAAAGCCCGGAATACTTGAAAAGGGGATCCTTTTAAAAGCCCGGTTTGAACTTGATCAGTATATTAATCTGCGTCCTGTAAAGCTTTATCCGGGTGTTGAAACTCCGCTTAAGGACAAGGGGCCGGAACAGATCGATTATGTCGTTGTCCGTGAGAATACAGGCGGCCTTTATACGGGCACGGGCGGCTTTTCGATGAAGGGGACAAAGCATGAAGTAGCTGTCCAGAGTATGGTATATTCGTATCATCAGGTTGCACGCTGCCTCAAGTACGCTTTTGAATATACAAAGAAGAGAAATAAAAGAAACACTCTTGCACTCTGCGGCAAGACCAACGTTCTAACATACGTATATGATCTCTGGGAAAGGGCATTCCATGAAATGGGTGAAAAGGAATATCCCGGAATCCGCCGTGATTATTATCATGTTGATGCAACCTGCATGTGGATGGTCAAAAACCCTGAATGGTTTGACGTAATTGTAACCGGAAACATGTTCGGCGACATCATTACAGACCTTGGTGCAATGACCCAGGGAGGCATGGGTATTGCTGCAGGAGGGAACATCAATCCTGAAGGCGTCAGCATGTTTGAACCCATAGGCGGCTCTGCTCCGAAGTATACAGGCCAGAATATAATAAATCCCCTGGCTGCAATCTGCTCGGGAGGAATGATGCTTGAAATTCTGGGTGAAGACAAGGCTGCCAAAGCCATCGAAGACTGTGTCATGAATGTAACCGGCACAAAACTCAAGAGTATGCAGGCCGGCAAAATGGGTTATTCGACAAGTGAAGTCGGCGACCTTGTAGCAGACAGCCTGTAGAATATTATTCCCCTGTAAACTTAGAAGCAGTATGGGCAATATCCTGTATTGCTTTTTTTTGAACATGATTAGCATAAAGTACCACACTCTAAATTCCTGCATGATATCAATCATTCCGACACAATTTTTACATAAATTTCTTTTTTTGATTGACTTAACAGTTGTATAGTTATAGGATTTCTGAAATATTTACAAACAAATTAAAAAGGCGGCCGGATGAAAAGGTATCTGTCAATAATAAGATCAGGTCTTATCTCCCAGATGTTCTGGCGTATCAATTTCATTTTCTCGATTGTCGGCGGTTTTCTGCATATGATTCTGAGTTACTTTTTATGGAAAAGCATCTATGCAGGGCATCCGGAGGGCTTAAACAATTTCACATTCATCTCGGCTTTTACTTATCTGTCTGTTTCAGGAACTGTGCGGGGACTCGTAGAGACATGGATGGAGTATCCTCTTTCCAACAGCATAATACACGGCGGGATTCTCGTGGATCTGATGCTTCCGATGGATCTCCATGCAAGAACACTTGTTAACGCATTTTCAATATTCATCGGAAGGATAATTACCACGGCGATTCCTTCTTTCCTGGTTCTGTTTCTGGTATTCAGAATTCCGGCCCCGACAACTCTGAATGCACTGCTTTTCTGTATTTCTGTAATTTTATCACTGTTTATTTCAGTGAATTTCGAGTTTTTTGTGGGAGTATCCGCTTTTCAGCTTGAGTCAATACTCGGGGTCAAATTCATGAAGGACAGCATAATCCTGTTTTTTTCGGGAGCAGTAATTCCCCTGCCCTTTTTCCCTGAAGCATTCCGGAAGGTCCTGATGCTGATGCCTTTTCAGGCAATGTTTCATACTCCCGCAAGCATTTTTCTGGGCAGTTTCAACCCGCTCCAGGCTCTGCAGATGATTCTCGTCCAGATTCTCTGGCTGCTGGCTGCGATAATCGCGGGCAGGCTATTTTACCGGAAACTGATTGTCCGGCTTGTAATTAATGGAGGATAGGTATTTGAAATCACTCGCCTTTTATTTCAGAATATACCGCAAGCTGATCTCCCAGTACCTCAAATCGAGGCTTTCGTTCAAGACAGATTCATTTTTCGCTATTTTCGGACTTACACTGCTAAATCTTGTAGGCGTTCTTTCCATTATCTTTATTTTCAAGCGAATTCCCGCGCTTTCCGGATGGACATATTACGAACTCCTTTTTATGCATGGCTATATGCTGTTTGCCATTCTTCCCCAGCAGCTTTTTTTTGACAGATTATGGGATCTGTCGGGAGAACTTATGTGGGGAGACTTTATACTCTATTATTTTCGCCCCATAAACATAATGTTCAGCTTCGCCGCTGAGAGAATTTCCCTGAAAGGATTCGGCCAGGTGTTTATTTCGATTATTCTGCTTGTATATGCCGGATTAAAAGTTGATATCCAGTGGTCTTTGATAAAAGTCATATTTACTGTAATATTTTTCGCCGGTTCTTCACTTGTCTTTCTGGGATTAAGAATAATTACCAGCGCAACTGCATTCTGGCTTATCAGCAATATCTCTGTTATGAATTTTGTCGCCGGTATGGAGGGCTTTGGCGGTTATCCATATTCAATATTTCCAAAGGCAATAAAGATTTTTTTCACTTATATGATTCCTTTTATGTTTCTGGCCTACTTTCCGGTTAATATTCTGCTTAATGATAACAGCTTCGGTATAAACTGGCTGTACACTCCGGCATCAGGAATAATTGTAATACTGGCATCGAATTTTATCTGGAAAAAAGGAATTGAAAGATATACGGGGACAGGCACCTAAAGAAAAGGAGTACCAATCCTTAGGCACCGCGTTATAAAATGAAGTGTCTAGGTATTTTTAAATAAATATTTTTTTCAGGAGAGAAAGATGCCGGAAAATCATATTATTCAGGTCCGCAATTTAAAGAGGTATTTCAAGGTGCTTAACAGGCGCGAAGGTCTGGGGGGAGCGGTAAAAGACCTCTTTTCAAGAAATTACAGAACTATCAAGGCTGTTGACGATATCACTTTTGATATTGATGAAGGTGAAATAGTCGGATTTATCGGACCGAACGGGGCCGGAAAGTCTACTACGATTAAAATGCTTACAGGCGTTCTTAAGGAGACCGGAGGAACAGTGGATGTTGCCGGATATTATCCCTTCCGCGACCGCAAGAAATATGTTGCCAATATCGGCGTTGTAATCGGACAGAGGTCGCAGCTCTGGTGGAATATTCCCGTAATCGAATCTTTCAAGGTCCTTAAGGACATCTACAGAGTTGACGATGCTACTTATAACAGAAATCTCGATCTTTTTAACGAAGTCATTAACCTCAAGCAGTATTATGATATACCGGTAAGAAAGCTTTCCCTGGGACAGAAGACAATCTGCGGGATTGCCGCATCATTTCTGCACAGCCCCAGGCTGATTTTTCTTGATGAACCTACGATTGGACTGGACGTTTCGATCAAGAAAAATGTCCGTAAGATAATAATAAACCTCAATAAGGAACTGAAGACATCAATCATTCTTACAACACACGATGTCGGAGATATCGAGAACCTTTGCAGACGAATAATCATGATTGACAAGGGCAAAATTATCTTTGACGGGGAAACCGACCATTTCAATAAAACCTTCGGCGCCTACAGGACCCTGCG